>NZ_JAUBRJ010000020.1:20104-113754 GCF_036701805.1 Microcoleus sp. N3A4 | reverse complement strand
TAACAACTAACAACTAACAACTAACAACTAACAACTAACAACTAACAACTAACAACTAACAACTAACAACTAACAACCAACAACTGCCAACTAACAACTAACAACTAACAACTAACTAATAGACGTGAATTGCTTTCATCATGTGATATGCAACTAGCAACTGCGTCAAAGCTAGCGGGTAACTTTGCAAAACTTCGCCAGTTGTGCCGATCAGTTTGCCAATTTCCGGGTTGCCTTGGGCGGTGCAAAATCCCCGCAGGTGTGGCAACTCGTTACACAACATCATTTCCAGTTCGTTTACTTGATCGCTGGTAGCGTGGGAGTCTACTTCCAAAACGTCAACAGGTTTGCCCATATCCCGATCGAGTTCCAAGCGAATTGCAGGTTTAAAATTATCACTGCCTCGACCTAAAATCTCAGTAAAATCAGGGTGAGGAATTGTCGGCCTGAGCACTAAACGGACGTTCAAATTTGATTCATTTTCCGCTTCGGGCGGGTAAAAACTAACTACAACGTCGGCAAATTGACGCTGGGGGCGAATGAAGTCTTCTGAATCCGATTCCCGCTTTTGTATTTCTGCAAGCACCTGTTCTTCAGTATAACCGCGCTTCATGATATCGCGCTTAACTTTCCACTCAGTTCGCAGCTCTTCTGGGGGAGCGAGATACACTTTTACGTCGTAAGAATCGCGGATTGTTCGGGTTGCATAACCCAGCAAACCTTCAACTATTACAAATTTACTGGGCTTGATGTATTCCGGCGGATCGAAATTACCTGTGGTGTGGTTGTAGATGGGTTTGAGAATTGCTTGTCCGGTGCGTAGCAGGCTGAGGTGCTGCTGCATGATGTCGAGGTAATTGCAGTCGGGATGCAGTGCTGTCAGCCCGATTTCGGCCCGCTGTTTTCTGTCGTAGCGGTGATAGTCGTCCGTGCAAATCACAGTGACATTTTCTGGCCCCAATACTTGGGCAATTCCCCGCGTCAGGGTGGTTTTGCCCGCTGCGCTGTCTCCGACAATACCGAGAATAATTGGTCGATCGCTCATTGTTTTTACCTCGCCGGACACTAGCAAATTTTGTTGTCAATCTTAAATCGTATCAAAATTGTGTTCGATCCGATCGCTCGCTCGGATGGTTTGACCAAGAATTTCAAAGGTGGTACCCGCCACGTGATTTATCCGTGGAATCAATCTAAAATCGAAAATCGAAAATCCTCAAGAAAGAGCATTTATCCGTGGGGTCAATCTAAAATCTAAAATCTAAAATCTAAAATCGATTGACTTGCTCCCCCGGAGTCTCCCCAATGTGTAAAATTATTGTAAAATTTCTTAATATAATGCGGCACCGGAGACTCAGGAAGCATCTGATTAAAAAATCACGCCTATTTCTCAACCGCCCGCTGTGTCGATCGTACTTTTGAATCCGGCTACTGTCAGAATTTCGGCAAAATTACCCCTGCAAAGTGTCCCGGTAGTCTCTTTTGTAGTGCAAATTGCAGCAGCGGTGGGACTGGTGCGATATTTTTGGTTTCAAAACGGGCAGCAAGCAGTGAATCAACTTGCCAGTCAATCAATCGACGCGGAGGGCGATCGAATTTACCCGGAATATGAAGTTTTAGCCAAAGCTTTCGCTGTTTTGACAAATTAATATAAATTTGAGTCAAGGATGCATTCCCACCCTCAGAAACGGTTTTTTTTTACTTTTGCTCGCCTGCTGCAACGAAGTAGTATTTTCCAGAAAAAAACAGTTTCGACACACCGGTGCGTAAGTTCTAAATTTAAACAAATATTCAGTTTAACTAAGCCCGCAGTAAGCCGATGAATCAACCATATTCTGAAAAATTTAGGGGCAGTATTTTAATTGTTGACGACAATCTTAACAATTTATCGTTACTGGAGCGGATCTTATCGAAGAAAGGCTATGAAGTACGGCTTGCACATAGCGGCAAAGTAGCGCTCGATTCTGTGGATTTGACTCAGCCTGACTTGATTTTACTTGATATTATGATGCCCGGTCTCGATGGTTATGAAGTTTGCAATCTCTTGAAAGCGAGCGATCGCACTCGCGGCATTCCCATTATTTTTTTGAGTGCTTTGGTAGAAGTTTCTCATAAGCTGAAAGCCTTTAATGCTGGCGGGGTAGACTACATTACTAAACCTTTTGAAGCCGTAGAGGTGGTAGCTAGGGTTGAAAATCAATTGCGGCTGCGGGAACTAGAGTTGCAACTCAGGGATAAAAATAAGATGTATCGCCGGGAAATCGCCTATCGCGAACAGGCAGAAATTGAAACGCGGTTGCTGTTGGAAACAACCAAATTGCAGAAAGAAGAAATTGAAGAACTGCTATTAAATATTTTGCCGAAAGCCATTGCAGATCGCTTGCAGGAGGGACAAAGCATAATTGCTGACAGCTTTTCGGATGTCAGCGTTTTATTCGCAGATTTGGTGGGATTTACGAGTTTTGCCTCTCAAAAAAGTGCAGGAGAAACGGTGAAAGTTCTGAATCAAATTTTTAGTCAATTTGACGAGTTGTCGTTGCGGCACGGTTTGGAGAAAATCAAAACTATGGGTGACGCTTACATGGTAGTCGGCGGTTTGCCGGAACCGCAGGAAAATCACGCTTTTGCGATCGCCCAAATGGCACTAGATATGCAAGCTGCTGTCGCTAGCTTCAATCTCAAAAACAATCAAAGCTTTAGTCTGCGTATTGGGATCAATATTGGTAGCGTAGTGGCGGGAGTCATTGGTTTAACTAAATTTAGTTACGATTTGTGGGGGGATACAGTGAATATTGCTCAACGGATGGAATCAAACGGTATTCCGGGAGAAATTCAGGTAACAGATGCGGTTTACGATCGTTTAAAAGATAAATTTTTGTTTAAAATGCGCGGTGCTGTTGAGATTAAAGGTAAAGGAGAAATGATGGTTTATTTGTTGCTGGGGCGAAATAAGTTATTAGTTGTTAGTTGTTAGTTGTTAGTTGTTAGTTGTTAGTTGTTAGTTGTTAGTTGTTAGTTGTTAGTTGTTAGCTCATATAGCGGTTCTCAGAAAGATGAGGTACGTTGTTGGGCTTGGGCCCTCTTAGTCTGGCTGGTTATGTAAGCTGTCAGTCATACCTCATCTTTTTGAGAAAGGCTATATCCAATTAAACAGAACTTACGCATTGGGGGTGAGAAACCCGGTTTATGAGCGTAACTCCTATGAATGAAAGATTGTTGGTGAAACCCGCCCCGACTGGATTTACATTTGTTGAAGCGGACACGATACAATGACTGACGACTAATGACTAATGACTAATGACTGATGACTAATTACCAGTCATCCTTTCGCTTGTTGCTGTAAGTTTCCCAATCCTCGTATGGCGGCTGCTGATACAAGGGTTCTGGTTCTATTTCTGATTCCAATTCGGCTGACATTTCTAATTCCGGTTCCGATTCCTGCTGATAAATGTTCAGAGGTTCGACAACGCGGGCGATCGCATCTTTGACAAATGCTTTGACAAACTCGTCTTTCCGATTTAACTGAAACTGCCTTTGCACGACTTCGGCGATGCCGCCGTCGCCCCAATCTTGGTCGTGGCGGAAATATTCAATAAAACTTTTACCGGCAATTCTGGTTAAATAAGCGGCGCTGACTGCTTGAATTGCTTTGCCAAGTATAAACCCGGCTACGCTTAACTGTAGCGCCCTTGATACTACTTGAATTACGCCTTCAACTATTCCCAAACTTGCTAGGGTTTTTGCAAGAGACAAGGCCAATTCTTTCGCGCGATCGATATTTAATTCGCAGCCGTAAATCTTGGCAATTTCTACTACCATTTGAGCGTTAACTGCTGCTGTCGCTAACAAATCCACAACTGGCAAAGGCGTTACGGCAATTACTCCGGCTCCGATCCACTGAAATCGCTCTACTACTTTATCAGCTTGCCGCCTTCTTTGAGCGTCAATTAACTTGCGCGCTTGGTCTCCCAAGTGCTGAGATTGCAGCAAAATATTATCCGCAATTAAGTCTTCGCCTTCGGCTCGCAAAATCGCAGCGATGCGCCGAATTAATGGCATAATATCCGGGTCTGGCTGAAAAATTGTGCCGTCTTCTAGTACAACTTTTTGCGGATTGGCGCTAATCGCGACTACATCCATTGCTGATACCAAACCTTTGACTCGCTGCTGCAGTCTAGTGACAATTTCATCTCTGTCGGTGTCGGGATAAAGGTCAACTTTGTTAAAAACCACGATCGACCTTTTGCCAATTTCCGCCAAAGTCCGCAGCGGTTCGTACTCGGATTTTCGCAAATCGCCGTCCAAAACAAATAAGATCAAATCTGCCCTCGCCGCCAACTGCCTCGCCAATTCCTCTCTGTAAGTTCCCGCTACTCCCGCTTCCAAAATGCCTGGGGTATCGGTAATTGCTAATTCTCGATCGATTCCTTTCAATTTCAGAGTGTAAGTTTCGCCAACTTCGGTAGTTCCCATCGGCGCGCCCACCTGTCCCGCCATCCGCCCCACCAGCGCATTCACTGCGGAAGTTTTGCCTGCAGAACCGGTACCGAAAACAACTACTCGAACGCTGCCGCGAGCCATGCTAGCTTCAATTTCGCGAGTTCTCAACAGCAAAGCTTGCCGCGCTACTTCATCTTGAATGCGATCGACTTGTTGCCTGATTGCTTTGAGATTTTCCGAAGCAGCTTCACTTTTCACAACAGGAACCTTCGGATTAATCGCCCGTTTTCCCTTAACTTTCTGAGGGCGTTGCAGCAGCCTAAAATAGTAAACCAGCGCAAAAATTAACGTTCCCAAAAGTACAATTATCAAGAAAATCAGCAAATTAGCCAGCAGCGGAGAAGCAGACCACGCAACTTGACTGTAAAGCCCTGTTAAGGAACTCACCAGCCCAATAATCAGCCCCAGGGCGAGGCAGAAAGCAGCAATTAAGGTTAACAGGCGCGGCAAAGGCATGAGTGAGCGGCAAATAAAAGGGTTATGCTTTGATTTTTACATTACGCCGATAGTCATCAGTCATTGCAAATCTAAAATCTAAAATCTAAAATGGCGAAGCGCCCGTTAGCGAAGCCCGCCCCTACGGGGGCTGCGCCAACGAAGAGGATCGTATTCCCCGATCCCGCAAATCCCGATTCTGCTTTTCCGGGGAGTGGGCGAGATTTGCGGGGTTTGAGCGCCAGCGGGACGGACAAGTGCGATCGCGCCTGAGTCTGCCATTGTAGCTTGCGCGATAACTGAGCTACAGCCGTGAAGCGTAGCTATCCCGTAGAGAATCGCCCGCCCGAACCGCAGGCTGGTTTATTTGCACCTACCTACTTACAGCGTATTCCAGGTTTGTGAAGTGTAGGGACACGGCACTGCCGTGTCCCTACGGGGAGCGATCGAGAAGCGGGTGTACTTCATAAATGTGGAATCTGCTGTATTTATTCGGTAATTTATTCGATCGCGATTCGATCAATAGTTTTTTATCACAAATAAATATCCGATTAAGTACCCAGGAACCCGGTTTCTTAACGTAAATGCGTCCTGGAAGCTCCGAAAGTAGAAACGAGAAACCGGGTTTCTCAGGCAAGGTAAAAACGTCCTAATTCACAAAAATTATCAAATTAAGTATCCATGCCATACTCTCAAATCAGTCGCAAGTTAAGTTAGACTGAATTGTCAGTGCGTGAATTATTCACAGGTTAGCATCTATGCAGCTCAAACATCTGAATCAGCCTTCACAAACACTCCCTACCTCTTGCGAGCATAACTTCAAAGACAGCCAGCCACCAAAGCTTAATTATTTCGCTCAAATAGCCCGTTCCTTTGGCAACCTCAGTATTAGCGACAAAATCTGGCGCGGGTACGCACTGGCTCTTTGTGTTGCGATTGGGGGAACGACTGTCGGGATGTTGGCGGGCAATCATTACTATCGCAGAACGAACAATCAAGTACACATCGATCGAGAAAGTCGGCTTTTAAATAAGTTGCAGGTGGCTTTACTGCGGACGCAAAACAGCCAAGAGCGGCTGATTTACTGGATCGAACAGCCTGAAATATTTGACCGCAAATACCAACAGCTACAAAACAATACCTACAGTTTGAAGTTGTCCATATCTGAAATTGAAAGTCAGAAAGACATGGAAGAGGTAGAAGGTTTACAAAATTTTAAAACCAATTACGCTTCGCTACTGTCTAATTACCTTCATCAGCTAGAAATGGTCAATCAAAAAATAAGTAATTTGCCAAATAACCCCGCTCAAAAAAGTGTTAAACGCAAGTTGCTGTCTAATTTAGATCGAGATAAAATTGGGTTGGAACTAGATAGGGCGGTCAATGATATAGCAGAAATTATCGATCGCGCCCAAGAGCAAGAAGATGCAGCGCGGGAGGCCCTGCTGCGAGCGCAGGCGCTGCGGGTGCAAATAATTTTTGGTAGCATGGCGCTGTCGATCGTCGTTGCAGCACTGCTGGCGGGCTTCACCAGTCGGGCGATCGCCAAACCCCTCGCCGCTGTAACTAATATCGCTCAGCGAGTGACCCAAGAGTCTAATTTTCAGTTGCAAGTACCTGTTACCAGCACCGATGAAGTGGGAGTATTGGCATCTTCGCTGAATCAACTGATTCAGAAAGTAAATCACTTGCTAGAAGAATTGAAATCCGAACAAGAAAGCCACATACTTCAAAATGAGAAAATGGCAACTTTGGGGCGGATGTTGGCCGGTGTTGCTCACGAAGTTAACAACCCAATCAATTTTATATATGCCAATATCGACCCGGCGAGACATTATGTTGAAGATATTTTAGATTTGCTCAACACTTACGAAACAGAAATCTCCAACGCGCCTGCTGCAGTGATCGAAAAAGGCGAAGAAATAGACATCGATTTTCTCAAAGAAGATTTGATAAAAATATTAGACTCCATGCAAGTAGGGGCTGAAAGAGCCAAAGCTATTATCTTAAGTTTGAAAGATTTTTCTCGCATCGACGATGCGGCCCCTCATCCCGTCGATTTGCACGCCTGCATAGACAGCAGTTTGCTGATTCTCAACAGCCGAGTCAAACAGGGCGTTGAAGTGGTGCGAAATTACGGGAACATTCCGAATGTTGAAGGATATATGGGTTTGCTTTACCAGGTGTTTGTGAACATTCTGAACAACGCACTAGATGCTGTGGAAGAGAAAGCAAAAAGTGAGAAAACAAGTTTTGAGGAGGCGAAAAAACAATCGGCTTCGGAGTCGATCAAACAGGAAGCACCGAGTTTTTTGCCCAGGATTGTGATTGCTACAGAATACTTGGACGAGGACTCCGTGGTAGTGCGAATTTCCGATAACGGTACGGGAATAGCGCCAGCAAGTCAAGAAAAAATGTTTGAAACATTCTTTACGACTAAACCGAGAGGTGTCGGTACTGGTTTGGGATTGGCAATCGGTCGCGAAATTATTGTCAAGAAACACGGCGGGACGATTAACTTTTGGTCGGAGGTGGGAACGGGGACGGAATTTACGATCGCCCTGCCGATTAAACATGAGGATTTAATGCCAAATACGCTTTTAGAACCTTCAATTGCTCGCGAATATAATTCCCTTTGCAACGCGAACGCACCAACAAAGTCCGAAAAGAGAGGAACTGTAAAAACTTAAAAATTATCAGTTTTTATCCCTGTTTCAAAACAGAATGCAACTGCAAGCAAGCTCCCCACTCTGATGTCATATCAATTCCGGTTACACCGTCCGTGATTGTTGACTGTTGACTGTTGACTGTTGACTGTTGACTGTTGACTAGGAGTCGAAAAACTGAATAGTTGAGTGTTAACTGTTGACTCGATATGATTCCGATGCAACCGGAAACGATATCATAATTCATTCCAAATCTAAAATCTAAAATCTAAAATCTAAAATCGATTGAATGGCTGTCGCTAGACCACTCAATGAGCGATAATACCCAAATCAAAACTATTTTTCGTAATCTTGAAAAACAGGATTTGCTATAATTTAAAGTTGAGAAACAACTGTACGGAGCAAAAATTATGGGACTATTTGACCAAATTTTGAGCGCGATCGACAATCCCAACCAACAAGCAAGTCCCAATCAGTTGGGCAACATTCTCGGTGCGGTAGAGCAGTTGAGCGGCAACCACGGCGTCGATGCGGGCACGACTCAGCTAGCAATGTCGGTTTTGGGCGGATACGTGCGATCGGCATTGCAAGACGTGCGATCGCAGTCGGGAGACGCACAAGCTCAAGAAGTTGTCAACCAATTTAGCGGCACAAATCCCAATCCGCAAGCGGTAGAGAGTTTGTTCGGAGCCGGCCAACTGACGCAGATAGTGACCGATATCGCCCAAAGAACTGGTTTAAATAACGCGACAGTGCAAGCGATGATACCTGTTTTGGTGCCGATCGTACTGAATTTGCTAAAAACCGGCACCAACGCTCAAAATCCTGCCATAAGCGGAAATCCCGTTTTGAATGCGTTTTTAGATGGAGATGGAGACGGCGATGTAGATATTACTGACGCAATGTCGATGGCTAGCCGCTTTTTGAATCAGCGCAGTTAATTTGGGATTTTTGTAACCGCAGATATCAGCGGATGGACACAGATGAACGCAGATAGGATTTGATCTGCGTCGATCTGCGGTTACAAAAACTCCTACTTTAACCCAAACCCAAATCAGTCACAGCACCAACACTGCTAGAAGAAACCAACTTAGCGTATTTAGCCAAAACGCCTTTAGTATAGCGAGGTTTAGGAGGCTGCCAAAGAGCGCGCCGCTGCTCCAATTCTGCATCAGAAATATTGAGCTGCAACAACCGATTCTTAGCATCAATCGTAATTGAATCGCCCTCTTTTACTAAAGCAATTGTGCCGCCAACTTGCGCTTCTGGTGCAACGTGACCGACAACCATGCCGTAAGTTCCGCCAGAGAAGCGACCGTCAGTAATTAACCCCACAGAATCGCCCAAACCTGCGCCAATAATTGCCGAAGTTGGTGCTAACATTTCGCGCATTCCCGGCCCGCCTTTGGGCCCTTCGTAGCGGATGATAATCACATCTCCGGCTTGAATTTTGCCCGCTAAAATTGCATCCAAACAATTTTCTTCAGATTCAAATACGCGGGCCGGGCCGGTAATTTGCGGTTTTTTAACGCCAGTAATTTTAGCAACGGCTCCTTCTGTTGCCAGATTTCCCCTCAAAATTGCTAAATGTCCTTGGGCGTACATCGGGTTGTTCCAAGGGCGAATTACGTCTTGGTCGGTTCGGGGTTCGCTGGGAATATTTGCGAGCACTTCGGCAACTGTTTTGCCGCTAATTGTCAGGGCGTCGCCGTGCAGCAAACCCTGTTCTAGCAGCATTTTCATGACTAGAGGAATGCCGCCTGCTTTGTGCAAATCGACGGCTACGTATTTGCCGCTTGGTTTGAGGTCGCACAGCACGGGCACTTTGGCTCGAATTGTTTCAAAATCGTCGAGGCACAGTTCAACGCCGATCGCATTGGAAATCGCCAATAAATGCAGCACAGCGTTGGTTGAACCGCCGATCGCCATAATTACCGCGATCGCATTTTCAAAGGCCTTGCGTGTCAAAATTTGGCTCGGCAACAACTGTTTGCGAATCGCTTCCACCAAAACTGTGGCAGATTCGGCAGCGCTGTCAGCTTTTTCGGCATCCTCAGCAGCCATTGTCGAAGAATAGGGCAAGCTCATGCCCATCGCTTCAAAAGCGCTCGACATCGTATTTGCCGTGTACATTCCGCCGCAGGAGCCGGCACCCGGACAAGCTTTTTTTTCTACTGCGGTGAGCTCTGTTTCATCAATTTTGTCGGCGCTGAATTGACCGACTGCTTCAAAAACGCTGACAACGGTTAAATCGCGTCCGTTGTGGTGTCCGGGTTTGATGGTGCCACCGTAGACAAAAATAGCAGGAATGTTCATGCGGGCGATCGCAATCATCGCCCCCGGCATATTTTTATCGCAACCGCCCACAGCCAGCACACCGTCCATACTTTGGCCGTTGCAAACAGTTTCGATGCAATCAGCAATCACGTCTCTCGATACCAGAGAATATTTCATCCCTTCAGTTCCCATCGAGATTCCGTCGCTGATAGTAATCGTGCCGAACATCTGCGGCATCGCGCCGGCTTCCCTTGCACTCGCAATAGCCCGCAAAGCCAGGTCGTTCAATCCCATATTGCAGGGCGTAATCGTGCTGTAGCCGTTGGCAATTCCCACAATGGGCTTAGTGAAATCGCCGTCGCCAAAACCGACTGCCCGCAGCATTGCCCGGTTGGGCGCGCGCTGTACGCCTCCAGTCACAGCTTGGCTTCTCAAATTTTCAGGCATTTTAAAATTTCCTTTGTCAGTTGTCTGTTTTTCAGTTGTCTGTTGTCAGTTTTTCTTTGCTGCTGGCTGTTTTACTGCCCAGTGCCGAGAGTTTTACCCTATGTTTGATTTTCTCAGAAGCGTTGATATTTGTCAGGCCCTTGAGGAGGGAGCACCACAGCAGTGCCAGGAAAGCAGTGCAAAGATTCTACAGATACTACAGCGTGCAGGGTGAATACCGTGGTTATCTGGGATGATGTGGTAACACCCATCACTCTAACGTTTGAAAATAATTGCGAGGCGAATGACATGGAGGCCGATCGAATTCTGAGGCAATATGCGGCCGGAGAAAGAAATTTTCGAGAGATTAACCTCACCGGGGCCGACTTAATAGGGGTAAACCTCAGCGAGGCTAACTTTACCAGAGCGAATTTCCAAGACGCAAACCTCAAAGGCGCTAACCTGACAGGAGCGAACTTGCGCGAGGTGAAATTGGCAGGGGTGGAGATGACGGAAGCCAACCTCAGCGAAGCAAATCTCATCGGTACCGATTTGAGCCGCGCCAATCTCAGCGGGGCTAACCTGGTGGGAGCCAACCTGCGCGGCTCAATGGCGAGAGAAGTCAACATGACCAAGGCTAATTTGACGGAAGCTAATTTGACCGAAGCCAACTTTACCGAAGCGAATTTGTTTGCGGCCAACTTAACCGACGCTAGCATGATTCGCACTAATTTGATGAAAGCAAATTTGAGTTGGTCAACTCTCAAAGCGGTAAACCTGACAAATGCCATCCTTAGCGAGTCGCTTTTAGAAAGAGCTAACCTGAATCAGGCAATTCTTAGCGGGGCGATGCTGAGCGGGGCAAACCTGACTGGTGCAGACTTGCGCCAAGTAACGATGGTGGGAGCTAATCTGAGCGAAGCTAATCTGAGTAATGCTAATTTGAGAGTTGCTAATGTGAGTTGGTCAACGCTGGCAAGAGCTAACTTGAGCGGTGCTAATTTGTACCGGGCCAAGCTGTACTGGTCTAATTTTAGCGGGGCTGTTTTGGTGGAAGCGGTTTTGATTGACGCTAATCTCAATAGAACTAACTTCCGCGATGCAGATTTGAGGCGGGCAATTATGCCCGACGGCACAACTCATGACTCTTAAAATTTGATTGTTAACTGTTAACTGTTGACTAATAACTGTTAACTGTTAACTGTTAACTGTTAACTGTTGACTAATAACTAATGACTATCAGTGAATTATTGATGCTGGGTGCGGCCGGATTTTTTGCCGGAATTCTAGCTGGATTTTTGGGTATTGGCGGCGGTACGGTGCTCGTGCCTTTGTTGGTGGCTCTCAATTACGCTCCGGTGCAAGCGGTTGCTACTAGCGGTTTGTCGATCGTCATCACAGCTATTTCTGGCAGCATCCAGAATTGGCGCATGGGCTACCTCAACTTTAGTCAAGTCGCAGGCATCGGATTTCCCGCCGTCATCACAGCACAAATCGGTGCTTATTTGGCGGGGATATTTCCGCCTTACTTGCTGTTACTTACTTTTGGGTTGTTGCTGTGGCTGAATATTTTTTTGATTGAATTGCGCGCGCGCCTGACAGCTAATCAGAAAGCGGAAGCAGAACCAGAGGAACTGGGAGGACAAGAGGAAAATGCTCAATTACCAATTACCAATACTTCAGCTACTTCGGCTTCGCTCAGTACAATTACCCTCAGTACAAGTTACCAATTACCCAATAATTCAAATATTTTATTCCAGCCAACTTTTGCTAAAATTGCTACCGGCAGTGCGGCGGGTTTATTAGCGGGTTTGTTTGGCGTAGGCGGCGGCGTGATTATGGTTCCCCTGCAAATTTTGCTGTTAGGAGAAAGCATTAAAACCGCAATTCAAACCAGCTTGGGCGTCATCGTCATTACGGCAATTTCGGCGACGGCGGGACACGCGGCGCATGGGAATGTTTTGTGGGTTTTGGGGTTGGTTCTGGGCGGCGGCGGTTTGTTGGGCGTGCAGGTGAGCACGCGGTTTTTGCCGAAATTGCCCGATCGTATTGTTAGTTTAGCTTTTCGATCGCTCTTGGCAGTGTTATCGATTTATGTTTTCTGGCAAGCTTGGCAAAAATTTAGTAATGGGTAATTGGGAATGGGGAATTGGGAATGGGGAATTGGGAATGGGGAATTGGGAATTGGGAATTGGGAATTGGGAATTGGGAATTGTAATGGTTAATATCGTTTCCGGTTGCATCGGTATTGTTCAAATCTCCAAATAGTCAGTTGTCAGTTGACATAATTTTAGTCAACAGTCAGCAGTCAACAGTCAACAGTCAACAGTCAACAGTCAGCAGTCAGCAGTCAACAGTCAGCAGTCAACAGTCAACAGTCAGCAGTCAACAGTCAACAGTCAAAAATCAACAATCAACAATCATTTCGAGGAGTGCAACCGGAATTGATATAATTGGTAATTGGTAATGGAGGCAGAGCCTCGGCGTATGTATTCCCAGGCAGAGCCCATTGGTAACAAGGTTAAGGCTACAATGACTAATGACTAATGACTGCTGACTAATGACTAATGACTAATGACTAATGACTAATGACTAATGACTAATGACTGCTGACTAATGACTAATGACTAATGACTGCTGACTGCTGACTACTGACTAAGTTTCTTCACGGCGCGAGTCAGACGCTGCAAATAAGGCTTGACAATTTCTTGATTTTGCCGCTGCAATTCGGAAACTTGCTCCTGCAACTGCTGAATCTCGGTTTGCAGCATCCCTGCATCTATTGTGGGTCGATCGAGCAAATCCTGCAATTGCTTCAGAGAACCTTGGATTTCATCCAAGTCTACTTGGTTCGATCGCTCCTGCAACTGAGCCGTAATAGTTTTAACTTCAGTTAACTTTTCCTCCATCAATAAAAATCGGACGTTGACATTTTCCCAATCTTGCTCTTTGAGGGCGCTATTTTCCAAAATGCGGAGTTTTTGCTGCAAATCGGACAGGATGGTGTTGAACTCCTGAGAATCTGCCGGAAGCGCCTGCACTTGGCGTTCCAGGGAGGCTACGGCAGCTTGTACGTCGGCGATGGCGCCGGATTCCAAGCCCAGGAGTTTCTGCTGCAAGTCGGAGACAGCGGTGTAGAGTTTCGCAAGTTTTCCAGGTGGCATCTGAACTTGCTGCGATCGACCTTCTACGGAGGCCTGTACCTCCGCGATCGCAGAATTTGCCTTTTGTTGCATTTGTTGCTCGAAACGCTGGCGATTGGCGAGATTCAGCGAAAGTGCTGCGGTTAAGGGGGCAGCAGCATAGAGAATTTGGCCCGACAATCCCGCAGCAATCGTGCCAATCGCTGAACCTGCCACAGAGGCGTATTCTGCCAATTCTAGCCAGTCCGGCTGGTTTGGGGCACTTCTCAAAGCTGGGAATGATGCTTTTTCAATCTTCTGCATAGCCTTTTTGTCGTAGTCTGGTAGATTGCGATAGGGACATGATAAAAGCGATCGGCAAATAAATCAGGGCTATTTGTCAAAATTTCGGGGTTGTGGTATTTTTATTGACCGAAAGCATCAAGGATACAACCCCCCGGATTCATCCGTCCAGAAATAAAAAACCTGTATCCGATAAAGGAGCCCCCGAATTTATCCGTGGGGTCAATACTTCAATTCTTTAATCTAAAATCTCAAATCTCAAATCGATTGACCCCGTGCCGAATACCTTCTGCCTTCTAAACGGTCAGTTTCAGGTAAAATTCAAGATAAGTCGATCGTTTAAGAGTTAAACCCAATCGTCAAATAGTTTGCTAAACTTATTCATAGTTAATCCCAACAGGAAGTTCTATGTGGAAAGTGGCAGAATTCGGGAAATTAATTGGAGTTTCGTCTTCTACGCTAAGGCGCTGGGAAAGTGAAGGCAAATTAATCCCTGACAGGACGCTGGGCAACCAGCGTCTTTATACAGAAAATCACCTTAGTATCGCCCGAAACCTGAAAACAGGCAAAACACCAAACCGAGTTATCGTCTACTGCCGCGTCTCATCCGCTGGGCAAAAACAAGACTTGCTTCGCCAGACACAAGCTATGGAGCAATTCTGTTTAGCGCAAGGCATCTCCATCACAGACTCCATTCAGGAGATTGGGGGAGGACTCAACTTCAGGCGTCCCAAATTCCTGCAAATCATACAATGGGCGATATTAGGCGAAGTCAAGATGCTGTATGTGGCTCACAAAGATCGGCTGTGCCGATTTGGTTTTGAACTGGTCGAGCAAATTTTACAGTGGAATGGCGGGACGGTTATCGTCGCCAACGCCGAAACCCTTTCACCGCATGAAGAACTGACTCAAGACTTACTGTCAATAATCGACTGCTTTTCTTCGCGCCTCTACGGATTGCGGAAATATAAAGCAAAAGTTAAGAATATTGTAGAGGGCGTAGATCCTTGCCCGGAGTCTTCTATACTTAATCAAGCAAGCAAGTCCAAAGAAGTTTAATTATGTTTGCCGTCAAACGATCGCTAAAATTGAATCACAACGAAGCAACCTTGATGGCAAAACACGCAGGATTTCGGGTTGAGTTTGCGAACCCAAATGTATGGCGAGGCCAAGCTTTCGGACTCGAAGGTAATTAGTGAGGTCAAAAAAGTTCTCACTAACCACGTCAAAAAACAGCCTGAATTCGCTTGAATGAATCAGTTGTCGGGCCGAGTTTACCAGAACGCCTTGATTGACTTGAAAGATGCGTTTAATCGATATCCGACCTAGGGTTTTATGAGTTCAAACGTCAACTCGACTACAAATGCCAAATGTATGGAGCGAATTTACGGATAGTAGACCAATGGTTCCCTAGTTCTAAGACTTGCTCGAATTGTGGGAATAAAAAAGATATGCCACTCAACCTTCGGACTTATAATTGTGCTGTTTGTGGCAGATCGATCGGGATTTAAACGCCAGTATCAATATTTTAAACTGGGAACCCTCGGCTGGAGGGGGATAGCCTACTTATCTTGGGATAGCCGACTACCCAATAGCGTAGGAAGTAAGCTCGAATTATCTAAAGATGGCTTTAGATAAGTTTAGATAAGTTTTACGAAGCAGTTAACCATTAACCGCCGTCTGTGAGGAGTATACAGAAAATGGGTCTCAAGATTATTGAAAGCTACGATAGCAGTTTTGTCCTCGAACCAGATGCTAAAACTGCACTGTTCGGTTTATTAACCGGTGACAGTTTTCTCCAACAAGTAGCCGTACAATTGCAGTGTTCGCGCATTGAGTTTGCCGAGTTACTTTTTCAGCCCGTCCCTTACAGCAGCGAGACGCCCAAGGGAATGCCTGCGGAATTTGAAAAGTATCACGAATCGAGCGATTTTGCGATCGTCAACGTCCCGCCTAATTTCATGTTCCAAGCCAAAATATTTAAACCCAGCCGCCTCTGTGCCGTTTATCGCGTTTTCAAGAATTAGGTAAAGGCTGGTTAATCTGTGGTTTAATCTAAAATCTCAAATCTAAAATCTCAAATCGGATGACAGAAGACATTCACTCTCTCGCCAGCTTAGAATTTATTCCCTATATTGACTCCGAGGGGAAATTGCCCGATTTTGTCCAGGGAAAAATTGGCGTTTACGCGATTTTTGACAGCGACAAAGCGATCCAATTTGTCGGTTATTCTCGCGACATTTACCTCAGCCTCAAACAGCATTTGGTACGCCAAACCCAATATTGCTACTGGCTGAAAATCCAAACTATTGAGAAGCCCAGCCGCACTATCCTAGAAAGCATTCGAGAAAGTTGGATTGCGGAAAACGGTTCCCTGCCCCAGGGCAACGGTGCCGGTGCTGCCAAGTGGAACGATCCCATCGACACCAAAACAGTGATGACAGCCGAAGAAGTGGCAAATTATGAAGGTATCTTCGCCGATGAAATTGCCAAAGATAAATTGTTGAAGAATGTAGCGCGACGGGTGGAAAATGAAATTTTATCGCTCCTCAAAGCTCGCGGTGTAACTGAAGAAATCCGGTTTAATCCCAAGCTAAAAACTAGCGGATTGCTGGATTTAAAGTAAATACAATAGTCCGATGCTGCGAACCGTAGGGAAACGGCAATGCCGTTTCCCCAATCTCCGTGCCGGACACGGCAATGCCGTTTCCACAATCTCCGCGACGGACACGGCATTGCCGTTTCCACAATCTCCGCGCCGGACACGGCATTGCCGTTTCCCTACAGATGCGAGGCTACAATCTATCTGATATATAGCCTTTCTCAAAAAGATGAGGTATGATTGATAGATTATATAACCACTTAAAACTAAGGATCGTCAATTAAATAATTTCCCTTTTTTCTTGTGGGATGGGCAAGAGAACCCGCCCAGAAAGGACGGGCTCTTTGGCCCATCCCACAACAAATATGAAAAGTGGATTTTATTTAATTCTCATTCCTAAGAGGGCTGAAGCCCAACTACGTACCTCATCTTTCTGAAAACGGTTATATCATCTCCGTCTGTTAACATTTAACATTAAAATGTTAACTGTTAACAGATATCGGAATCTGCAAAATCAACTCTGTTCCTCGTCCCGGAGCAGAAATACAACTGATTTGACCTCGATGTTTTTCCACTACAATATCGTGACTGATTGCCAACCCTAATCCTGTACCGCGGCCTACGGGCTTCGTAGTAAAAAATGGATCGAATATCTGGTGGCGCACGTCCTCACTCATCCCACAACCGTTATCGGCAATGTTAATCACAACGGATTTATAGTTTTGAGTGGCGAATTTTGAATCTTGATTGTGCAGCGCAGGTTCTGAGTCAGAACTTACTGAAGTGCTGATAGTAATTTTTCGGCGAGACTGTTGAGTTTCCAGGGCATCAATAGCATTAGTTAGCACGTTCATGAACACCTGATTTAATTCACTGGCGTAACAGGTGACTTTTGGCAGTTGACTGTAGTGTTTGATGACCTCAATCTCACCGACCTTGTTTGCTCCCTTCAGCCGGTGCTGCAAAATAACTAAAGTATTGTCAATGCCTTCATGAATATCCACTGGCTTGTACTTTTGTTCGCCAAGGCGGGAGAAGTTACGCAAAGACATCACAATCTGGCTAATTCGAGAAGCACCATCTTTCATCGAATTCAGCAGTTTTGGATAATCCTCTGCGATGAATTCGAGTTGAATCTCGTCCAATTCGCCGATAATTTCTGGAACGGGGTGCGGGTAGTAATGTCGGTACAATTCGACGAGGCGAAGCAAATCTCGCGCATAGTCCGCCGCTAGAGCAATATTGCCGTAGATAAAGTTGACTGGATTGTTGATTTCGTGAGCAATCCCTGCCACTAATTGACCTAAAGAAGCCATTTTTTCCTTCTGTATTAACTGAGCTTGAGTGCTCTTGAGTTCAGTTAAGGTTTGTTCGAGTTGCTGGGCGTAAGATTGTGTTTGTTGAAACAATTGGCGCTGTACGAGTTGATTTGAGACGCGCGCCAGAACTTCTTGTTCGTGAAACGGTTTTGTGATATAATCTATACCACCAAGTTCAAAGGCTTTGAGTTTATCAAACACTTCATTTAAAGCACTGATAAAAATAACCGGAATGTCCTTAGTTGTGGGAGAAGCTTTCAATGCTTGGCAGACTTTGTAGCCGTCCATACCGGGCATCATGATGTCTAGCAAAATCAAGTCAGGAGGAGTTAACTCGATCGACCGCAGAGCTAGTTGGCCGTCGGGTGCGGTGCGTGTTTTGTACCCTTGCTGCGAGAGTATTTGAGCTAAAAGTTGCAAATTAGCCGGAATATCATCAACAATTAAAATATTCCCTTTTAAGACGGGAGTTGGTTCGTGATTCATATCTAGTCTGGTAAAATAAAATTTATAGGTTTGTAATATCGCAGGTTTATGAAGTAGGGACACGGCATTGCCGTGTCCCTACGGGGGGATAGATCCATACGATCTATCCGGGGTGTACTTCATAAACCTGCTATCTGCTGTAATATCATTCTTATTTTGTTTCGGGATGGATGAGAGCGAGTATTTCATTGAAAAGAAACTCGTTAGCCAATGCGGCTAGAGCGGTAGCTAAAGAGTCATTTCGATCGCGAATTTGCTCAATTTGGATCAGAATTAACTCTAAATCGCACTCAATTGTGGCTTTCTCTAAAGCTGCTAACCAATCCGCGGGTAAAGCTGCAACAGTCTCTGGAGTCAGAGCCTCGATTTGAGTTGACTCGGGAACACTCTCCGGTTCATCGTAAATGTAACGCACTCCCAGATGTTTGTGCAGGGTGGCAAAGATGTCTGCATCTCGAAAGGGTTTGTGGATAAAGTCATCGCAATCATCTGATACAGTAACGGTTCGCGCTTCCTCGGCTTTACCGGCACTTACGGCAATAATTGCGGTAGCTTGACCTTTAGCGGTGGCTTTAATGCGTTTCGTCGCTTCGTGTCCATCCATCACGGGCATCCACATATCCATAAAAATTAAGTGCGGCTCAAAACTCGACCACATTTCAATAGCTTCTATACCGTTGCAGGCTTCTTTGAGTTCAAAGTTAAAGGCAGCGAGCAGTCCGATCAGCAGTTGGCGGTTGTCCGATCGATCGTCCACAATCAAAATACGATAGCGCGGCTGATTGCCTTCCAGGGCGATCGCCCGACGCGGCGGCTGTACGGGTTGAATTGCCGCCGCATCAACGGCGGTGGCGGGGATAT
The DNA here is from genome assembly GCF_036701805.1 of Microcoleus sp. N3A4. Lineage (NCBI taxonomy): Bacteria > Bacillati > Cyanobacteriota > Cyanophyceae > Oscillatoriales > Microcoleaceae > Microcoleus > Microcoleus sp. N3A4. The sequence goes on along the minus strand of NZ_JAUBRJ010000020.1, from coordinate 94,760 downwards.
CAAACGCGAAGGTTGTGCCGCTTCCTACTTCACTGCACACAGTAATGATGCCGCCCATCAGCTTGACAAACTGTTGGCTGATGGCCAGCCCCAAGCCTGTTCCTTGCTGAGATGTTGCTCCTGTTTTGGTTTGCACGAAGGCTTGAAAAAGCTTCTCTAACTCATCAGGAGCGATGCCGGAACCAGTGTCTTCTATTTCAAAATGTAATTGGTAATTACTGATTGGTAATTGCTGATTTTCACGCTCCATAGCCGCACTTACTCTTACCGCAATGCCACCCTCTTTCGTAAACTTAATGGCGTTAGAAAGCAGATTAATTAAAACTTGGCGCAACTTAAGTTGATCGGTTTGCACGTATTCGGGAATATCGCTAGAGCAGTCAAATGTTAACTGTAATTGTTGCTCCCGTGCCTGGAGTTGGAACATCTCTTCCACCTCGTTCAGCAGGCGGCTTAATTTAAAGTCTGTTGGGTTGAGGGTAATGCGTCCCGCCTCTATTTTGGCTAAATCTAATATTTGATCGATCAGAGCTAGCAAGTGTTCTCCGCTGCGGTTGATGATGCGGATATTTTCCTGTTGTTCGCGATTGAGGTTGGTAGAGCGCTGCATCAATTGGGAGAATCCCAAAATTGCGTTTAGCGGGGTGCGGAGTTCGTGGCTCATATTTGCCAGGAAAGTGCTTTTGGCGAGGTTGGCGGCTTCTGCTGCCCAGGCGGCTTGTTGGAGCTGTACTGCTTGCTGTTGAGTGGCTTCGAGCAATTGAGCTTGTTGTAAGGCGACTCCTAGTTGAGTGCTAATTTGCAGCCCTATATTGATTTCTGCTTCGCGCCAAGTGCGGGGTACAGAATTTTGATAGCTGGCGAGCAAACCCCAAAGTTGACTGCCGCAAAATATGGGGAAAATAACGTAGGCTCTAGCTTGAAATTGTTTTAACAGTTCCAGGTAACAAGGACTCAACCCAGCGCTGTATATGTCTTCAATTATGCGGTAAGGAACGCCTCTAGCGTACATACCGCCTTGATTTTTTTGTAGATAGGTATCCAGCACTGGTTCAGCGCTGGCTTGCTGAGTTTTCACGGTACAGCGAGTGTCTTCGACGAGGTTGTTTGGCCAATTAAAATCGTCGGTTTTTTGCATCAGAGATATCCAGCCCGGAGCCATTGATTCGGCAACAAATTCCCCGCTCCAATCAGGATTAAAACGATAGATACCGACACGATCGCATTTTAGGGTTTGTTGCAGTTCAGAGGTTGTGGTTTTGAATATTGTGTCAATATCTAAGGACTGACGGATGCGATCGATCGATCGGGCAATGGCTTGTTCCCCCTGCGCGCTTTCTCGCAAAGCTGACTCGGCTTGTTTGCGATCGCTAATATCCAAGACAGTGCCAAACAAACCGCTCAACTGCCCTGTTTCATCGTAAATCGGTTTCCCTCTGACTTCAATGTAACTGAGCGATCCATCTCTGCGGAGCAACCGCAGATCGATTTCAAAGCTTTGTCCTTTCATAGCTCGATCGCCAACAATTGCCAGATAGCGCGATCGATCTTCTGGATGAAAACGCTCGATTAATTGTTCGGTTGGCAGCGGTTTTTGAGTCGGATCGATCTCGTAAATGCGATAGAGTTCCTGACTCCAAGTGGTTGTTGCTGTGGCGATATCGTGTTCCCAACTGCCAATACGGGCAATTTTTTGGGCTTCCAGCAGTCGGGATTCGGCAAACTGGCGATCGCTAATGTCGCGCGCTACCCAAACTGCGGATCTATCGGACAGCGGCGAAATTTTAGCAGCAAACCAAACTTCTTGGTTATTAATCCGCAGACAGTAATCAAAACTAATAGTTTGTTTGGTTTCCAATGCCATTCGTACTTGAGCGAAATAAATCTCCTGGCTTTCCTCATGAAAAAATTGTTCGATGATGGAGTCGATCTGATTAGTCTGATAGTTGTATTGAAAAATCCCCTTGGTCGGTATAATTTGGATGGTTCTTTCTCGCGGTTCAAAAATTAATACAATATCTGCGATCGACTCAAATATTTTCAGAAATTGCTCCGTAGAAGGGTAAAATTTTTGTTCTAGCAATTTGCGATCGGCAATTTCATATTTTAATAGTTCGTTAACACGAGCTAAGGCGGAGGTACGTTCGGCAACTTCGGCTTCTAAAGTGCGATTGCAGTCAGTTAAGATTTTTTCAGATTGTTTGCGCTGTGCGATGTTAGAAAAAGCATTGATGGCATAAATAATGTTTCCGCATTCGTCAAAAATTGGTGTGGCGCGCACTTCCAGAGGAATAATTTCCCCATCTCGATGAATTTCTAAATCGTCAACGAACACCGTTTCGCCCTGCAGCGCTCGGAAGGCGGGCAGTTCTTCGGTTGGATACGGCTGGTTTTGGCGGTAGATTTGATAAACTTCAACCACTTCTTCTAAAGTCGCGTCGGGGATATTTTCTACACCGCTCAAACGCTTGGCAGTGCGGTTTAAGTAGACGACTTTACCCGACACATCGTGGATAGATACTCCTGCGGGTATGGCTTCGATAAATTGCTTGAGTTGGTTCTCGCTGTGCGCTAAAGCTTCATTTAAAGATTTTTGGTCTGCAAAAGCCTGTTGCAGTTGCGCTGCCATCAGATTGAAGGAATTGGCCAGTTCTCCGACTTCATCCAAGCGTCTAATTTCTAAAGGTCGATCCCATTCTCCTTTTGCAAGATTTTTGGCGGCGGTATTCAAGCGCATAATTGGCTTTGTCACCCAACGGGAACTCAACAATCCGATCGCGATCGCCAGCGGTAGCGTACCGACGCACAACCACAATGTATTGCGCGTATTTGCTTGAATGCGAGCCGTGAAATCAGACTCTGGCACTACCACCACAATCAACCAATCCAAGCCGCGGAAATCTCGATAAGGAGTGACGCGGACAAACTGCCGCGATCGCTCGCTCGCCAGGGTAAATTGCTGGGTTGTTTGCAGGGTGCGGAAGTTGCCAAATCGGTTGGCGAGTTGTCGAGCAATATCTCGCGTTCGGGTATCCTTGCTGTTGATGGCTAGCAATGGCGTCGGTTGGTTTTTTGCTTGCGTCACAAACAGTTTTTCTAGTGTGGATGTGGCAATTAGATTGCCCGATCGATCGATAATAAAAGTTTGTCCCGATGCAGAGAAGTGCAGCCTAGCCAGAAAGGTATTGATTGCCGACAGCCCATTACGATCGGTGAGGCGATCGCTAATTCGTTCTCCTACTTGTTCGATTAACTGATGCGCTACATCTTCGACTGATTCCTGACTGCTTTTGAAAGAAAGATAGCCCGCTAGCCAGACTACACTTACCGTTTGCAAAACAAAGGGAACAATCAGAACCGTTCGCAGGGGAAGCTTGCTGAAAAATTTGGCGGTTAGGCGGTTGAGGGGATTAATGGGCATGGGTGTGAGGGAATTGTGCTCTTTTATCGAATTTTAACTGCTGTAGCCTGCCTTTTCCCCCGGCAATTGGCGCGCCCTACAGGCTCTGAAATGTTCCTCCGGGTTCAATATAGCCAACTACCAGCGAAGATTGGGCGCGGATGTCAAAATTTGCTTCTGTCAGTTCTGTTTCTAGCTGTTTGGCATTTGATTCATTTCTAGTGACAAAAACTGTCATAACTTCTCTATTTTTTTTCGGTGTCTCGGCAATTATGTCATTAATTAAAAGCTCTATAAATGGCTTATTGGTTGGCAGAGAACTGCCCATCGTTTGAATTTTCACTTCTGTTTGATTTCCCTCTGAATCTGTCAAAGTCAAGCTAGAGTAGCTTTCGGGAAGTTTATTAATAGTTTGATTCGGGTGCTGGAAGTGCAACCATTTAACAACTGCTGCCTCTGTTACGGCTACAGATTCATGCAGCCGATCGACAAAAGCATAGAAAGCCTCATTATCTTCTCGGTGAGCAAGTACGTAAGCTCGCAATTCTTTTCGGCTCATAGTTTGAAAATTAGGTCTGTTCATCAGAGTATCTCCATTGCCCGTTAGGATAAATCTCTATTTCGATAGTTTCACCAGCCAAAATGTAGATGTTATTTGTGCGTTCATCGAGCCGCACGATAGCCTTTATCAAAAAAGTTGGTTGGGTTGGGCGGGTTTTTGATATTTTTTGTTTGGGGCGATTATTGTTGGTGAACCCGCCCCTACGAAACCGTATTTTGTAGGGGCGGGTTCCACCAATAATATCTAACAATTACCAACCATCTATATAAACCCGCCCCCACACCACCGATAACCCACGTCAACCTGAAATTTGCATCGCATCGCCAAAATGTACATGATGATTGTTGGTTGGGTTGGGCGGGTTTATGAGATTGTAGATTATGGGCAATTATTATTGGTGAACCCGCCCCTACAAGATTTAACATCATACAAATCCGAATCAAACGGAAATGATATTATTTGTGCGTTCATCGAACCCGATCGCCCTACTGAGTTAGCTTGGCTAAAACGGCGGCGAATACAGCGGGTTCGATCGGCTTTGTTAAGTGTTCGTCATAACCGGCGGCGATCGCCCGATCGCGGTCTTGTTCGCTAGCATAAGCTGTCAGCGCCACGGCCGGCAAGCGCTTGATTTTGTCGGATGCGGACGATCGCACTTTCCGGATCAGCGAGTAGCTGTCCTCAACCGGCATACCGATATCGCTAACTAAAATATCCGGCGGCGACTGCTGTAAAATGTCGATCGCCTCCGCCGAAGCAGCCTCCGTCGCAGTCGCCCCCAACTCTTCGAGCGCAACAATCAAAAACTCGCTGTTGTCGGGTTCGCCGTCAACTACCAACACCTTTAAACCAGCCAAAATACCCGGACGCATTTGAGGGAATTTGCTTTCATCTATCAACTGCGGCTGCTGACTCCGACGCTGTTTGAGCGGCAGTTTCACCGTAAATGTCGCACCCTTGTCTTTACCCGGACTTTCCGCAGTCACAGTGCCGCCGTGGAGTTCCACCAAGTGCCGGACGATCGCCAATCCCAGTCCCAAACCGCTTTGATGCCTAGTCAGCGAGCCGTCTGCTTGTCGGAAGCGATCGAATACGTAGGGCAGAAACTCAGCAGAAATGCCCTTTCCGGTATCGCTGACAGTAATTTGCACGTAATTAGGTGATGGGGAATTAGCAACAGCTAATGCAGATAAGCGCATTTCCACAGTGCCTCCAGAAGGCGTAAACTTGACGGCGTTACTCAGCAAATTCGACACTACCTGCTGCAACCTCTGGGCGTCGCCCCACATCAAACTGACTGCGGGGTCAAATTCTGACAAAACGGTGACAGACTTAGCCTCGGCTGCAAAACAAACTGAATTCAGAGCAATCTCGATCGTCTGTCTCATGATGAACCAGCCGGGTTTCAGAGCCAGCTCGCCTTGAATAATCCGGGAAACATCGAGCAAATCTTCCACTACCTCCACCTGCACCCTCGACTGACGCTCGATCGCTTCCAAACCGCTAGCTAAATTATCTTCCGTGTACGGGCGGGTGCGGAGCACCTGCGCCCAGCCCATAATCACATTTATAGGCGTCCGCAGTTCGTGGGAAAGAGTGGCTAGAAACTCGTCTTTCCGGCGGTTGATGGCTTCTGCTTGAGCCCGCGCGGCTTGTTCGCGATCGAGCAACTGAGCGCGTTGGGCCTCCAGTTGCTTGCGATCGCTGATGTCGGCGACGATCGACATACAGTTGATGTTGCCGTTGCCGTCGCGGACTGGAGTTGCCCACAAACTGATGTCGATCGAGCTGCCGTCTTTCCTTTGGCGCTGGGTTTCCATGCCGGCGATCGCGTTTCCTTCCCGAATTCCTTTCAAATTCGCCATGAATTCCTCCCGCTTGTCTGCGGGAATGCTGAGCGCAAATTGACCTACCGCCTCTGATTCTGACCAGCCAAAAATCCTCTCGGCGGCTGGGTTCCACATTTTCACAGTACCGTCGTCGGCACTCAAAACGGTAATTGCTAGGGGACAAGCCTGGATCAAGGCTTCCAAAGTTTGATTGATTTGGGATCGCGCCTCTTCTGCTTGTTTGCGATCGGTGATATCGACGTTCACTCCGATCGTCCGCCAAGGCAAACCGCGATCGTCAGGAAACCCCTTAGCCCTGGAAGCAATCCAGCCCACGCTTTTGTCCGGGCGGCAAATGCGGAACTCAATGTTTAATTCCTCCCCGGAAGCCCCCGCAGCTTTTACCTGCTGTTCGGTAACAGCGCGATCGTCTGGATGCAGCATTTGGGCCCAACTTTGATAGCTGTCTAAAGCGCCGGCCGGCAGCCCGTACAAAGCCTCTAACTCCGGCGTACACGCGAGTTCGTCGGTTTGGACGTTCCATTCAAAAGTTCCGATTTTGCCTGCTTGCTGAGCGATTTGCAGCCGTTCTTGATTTTTTTTGAGTTCTGCTTCCACCCGCGATATCTCGGTCAAGTCGATGTAGAATGCGACGACCGTCTCTGGTTCGCGATCGTCCGGGCACAGGATCGTCCCGCCCATCAGAATCGGCACGCGGCTGCCATCTTTGCGGATGTACTCTTTCTTGAAAGGAGTTGCGACTCCCTTAGCCCGCAGTTCCCCGGCCGCCACGGCGTCGAGCTGCAGGTATTCGGGGGGGGTCATCCTGTCCCACCGCATTTGACCGGAGAGCAGGTCTGAGCGGGTGTAGCCGACCATGTTGAGCAGGGATTGGTTGGCGTAGGCGATGCGGCCGCTAAAATCGCCGATCGCGACTCCGAAAATATTTGACTCGAACAGCCGCCGGAACATAGCTTCGCTTTGCTGAATTACCCGTTTTGCTTGGTTGCGATCGGTGATTTCGGCAACCACACTGCTGACTCCCAACAGCGTTCCCGATTCATCGTTCACGGGGTAAAAGCTGATTTGCCAATCCCGCAAAACTCCCGGCTGTTGTCTGGTTTCGGCTTTAATTTCCAAGTCGGTCGCGGGGGTTTGCGTCGCGATCACTTGGCGGTAAATCGGCTCTAGCATATCGGCCATTTCGGGAATCACTTCTCTGACGGTGCGCCCGATGTGATCTGCGATCGGTCGGCCGTCGATCGCAGCGAGGCATTCGTTGATGCGGATGTAGCGCAAATTGGTATCGAGAAAGCACAGCCCGACTGGTGTGGTGTTGTAAACTAAGTCGAGTTCTGCTAGTTGGTGGCGAATGCGTATTTCGTTTTCTCGAAGCTGGTTTTGGGCTTGTTTGCGATCGGTGATATCGAGCACGAAAAATGATCCTTTGTCTGTGCCTTTTTGCAAGTTTCCGCCGCCGATTAAAATAGGAAAGCGCGTGCCGTCAGACCGGATGAATTCTTTTTCATAAGGCGCGCAACTTCCGAATGCTGTCACTTGTGCAATGGCTGCGCGATCGACTTCTCCGTATTCCGGCGGCGTGATATCGACCCAGCGAATCCGTCCTGAAACTAAGTCTTCCCTCGTATATCCGATCATTGCCAGCAAGGCGTCGTTAGCGTCAGTAACTTCGCCGTTGGCATCCCAGAAACCGATGCCGATCATGTTAGATTCTACCACGCTGCGGCAGCGTATTTCGCTTTCTTGCAAAGCTAATTCTGTTTGTTTTGCTGCGGTAATATCTGTGATAATTAGCCCGGCTCCGATGAGTTCTCCCCTTTCATTTTTTACTGGGTAGTAGTTGGCGAGCCAGTACCCTAAAGTTCCTGGTTTTCCAGGAGGTTCGCCGCTCATTTCTAAGTTTAAAACAGGCTGGCCGGTTTCTAAAACTTGCTGAATTATCGGCGCAAATTTTGCTGCATATTCTGGCAGCAATTGGCGGAAGTCTTGACCGAGATGCTGTTCTATCGGCAAACCGTTGAGTTCTGCTAATACTTGATTGATATGGATGAAGCGCATTTCGCGATCGAAAAAGCACATCGCTAGGGGAGATGCTTCTAACAGCGCGTCAATTAAGGCGAAGGATTGCGCTGTTTGAGATAGTGCTTGCTGCGCTTCTGTGTAAAGTCTGGCGTTGTCGAGGGCGATCGCCACGCGGTATGCTAAATCTTCTAGCATTGCCATGTCTCCTGCACTGTAGCGGCGGCCCAACTTCGAGGTAAAGCAAGTGATGGAACCCATTACCCGCCCGCGAGCCCTCAGCGGTACGCAAGCGTGAGATCCGATATTGAGCGATCGCAATATTTCCATTTGTGCTGCATTATCGGCTCCTGCTGCTAAAATTTCCTCATCCACTTCGGCAATTAGTTCGGATGTTCCGGTGCGGATTACCAGCGGATAGCCGTTAACAGCACGATCGGCGATCGGGCTGCGGATGCTGAAGTTATTAATAATATCAACCGTAGAGGGTTCTGCGTGAGCCACAGCCACTCGGCGCACTTTTGAGTCGGTTTCGGTCAAATGAATGCAGCACCCGTCAGCGATCGAATTTACTGCTAATTCTGCGACATTTTGCAGCACTGTTTCCCCGTCAAACGCAGCAGCCAGCATTTTACTGACTTCTGCTAAAAATGCCGATCGCTGCTGTTCTATTTCCGCTTTTTCCCGGGCTGCTTGCTCGATTGTTAACTGCAATCTTTGAGTTTCTGCAAGTTTGAGTTCTGTGATATCGCGGGCGACAATCAAGGCCGATTCTGGTACGCCGTCTTTGTCAAATTCGGGAACTACACGGGATTGATAAGTTCTGATGCCGTTGGTTGAGATTGCCTGAAATTCGACGATTTCTTCTCTACCCGTTTCTAACACTTTTTGCAGCGTTTCATCCCCAATCTGGCACAGTTCTAGCGGCATTCCTATTTCTTGACTGGTTTTTCCCAGGAAGAATGAAAGCGGTTTTTCTTGGCTGGTTTCAACTGCTTTGTTGACATACATATAACGCAGTTCTTTGTCCGTGCGGATAATGAGATCTGGCGTATTTTCTAGCAGCGTTCTCAGTTGCTGTTCGCTGCTTGCCAAAGCTGCTTGCGCTTGTTGTCTTTCGGTGACATCTCTCACCGTTCCCACGTATCCGATGAGTTCGCCGGAGTCGGAGAACATCGGCGAGGAACAAACGTTAATCCAGCGCACAATCCCCTCTGGTGTTTGCAGGCGATACTCGATCGCGTATTCCCCACCTTCGCGAGTATAATCCAGCCATCGGGTCAGTACGCGATCGCAGTCTTCCGGGTGAATGCAATTCTCCCAACCATCTCCTAAAAGTTCTGCCAAACTCAAGCCGCAAATAGCCTGACAGTTAGGGTTTGCATAGGTGTAACGCCCCTGGGAATCTGCCATGAAAATGCCGACCGGCGAACAGGAACTTAAACAGCGAAATCGTTCTTCTTGAGCTTGCAGCGCTTCTTTAGCTACTGTCAGTTCTTCTGTGCGCTGTTTAACGCAGCTTTCTAGGTTAGCGTAGGATAAAGCCAGGGCTATTTCTGCTTCTTTGCGATCGGTAATATCGATGCCACTTGCTATCACATATTCTACCAAACCCTCGCTATTTACAGTCACAGTATTCGACCAAGAAATGAAGCGTTTGTCGCCGTTTTTGGTGCGCCAATAATTTTGATATTCGCTGTAAAATTGTTCCGCGCTGAGTTTTGAAAAAACTGTTTGAACTGGCTCTATTTCTTCGGGAATTAAGAACAAATCCCAAACATATTTGTTGAGAACTTCTGCTGTCGAGTAGCCTGTGGTTTTTTCGCAAGCTTGGTTGAAGCGGACAATCCGTCCTTGGCTGTCGAGAACTACAATCAAGCAAGCCGTCGTGTCAATTACTTTTGAAATAATCTTGCGTTCTATTTCTAGTTCGTGTTCGGCCGACTTTAAGCCAGCATACCAAGCGCTAACCATTGCCGCGGCAAAAAGTAAGATTGCAGGAGTTGCCTTGAGTGCCAACAGTAACAGAGTTGTCAGCAGTAATGCCGTGCCGGCGCTAAATGTAGCAATATTGTAAGATTTAATGGGTAAGGGCAAGACCTGAAAGCGACTCATTTTTGTTGACCTGTAGCGATGGCACGATCGCGCTAGTTCCTGTGCTTATGAAACTATATTGTTACAACTAAGATCAAAATTATTTTGTGTTTTTCCTATACAAAACCACATTTGTCTGGCGTGTGCCATCTTCCCAGAGACAGATTGGCCGCGGCATTGGTGCTGGATCGACTGCTATCATAGATCGAGGGACAAATTGGATCGGCTAATTTCTGGGAGCAATAAGCGAGTGAATCACAAGCTGGCAAAAATTATCGGATTATTTTTCGCAGCCGCCACCGTCTTTGGATTCATCGGTTACGCGCTGCAAAATCCCAACTCGGCCAGCAACCGTGCGATATCGATCGGGTTTCCCAATGTTACCATCGCGGCCGTCGGGGCGATCGACAACAAACTAAACCAAATCTATCTCAACGGAACTTGGCAATTTGTCCCCGCAGTTGGCAACCCCCAAAAGCCCCCCGCATCCCCAAGCTGGGGCTCCATCTGGGTTCCCGGAGACTGGCAAGAAGAAAACAACGAATTCGTACCCGGAATCATCACTCGCGGCACCGGCAAAGATTGGGAAAACTTCAACAGCAAACAACTATCAAAAGCTTGGTACCAGCAAACAGCCAACATTCCCGAAAACTGGAAAAACCGCCGCATCTTTATCGACTTAGCCAGAGTCAGCACCGATGCAGTCATCTTTGTCAACGGCATTAACTGCGGTCAAATCGAATGGCCTTACGGCAATGTTGACATTACCAAAGCAGCAAAACCCGGTCAAAACACCCTATCTATTTTAGTCGCGGCAGTATCCGACGAAAAAGACAAAGCCGTGATTATGGGCCCCACAGAAATCTACACAAAAAAATCCAACTTGCAATCGCGGGGAATCATCGGCGAAGTGCGACTTTTCAGCCTTCCCCCAGGCCCGCTAATTAGCGACGTATTCGTCCAAACTTCCACCCGAAAAAAGCAAGTTAAATTAGATGTAGAACTCAAAGAAGTTACCCAAAACGGTCAAATTCAACTAATCGCCAAAATGCTCGACGAAAAAGGCAAAGTCGAACAAAAATTTACAGGCACGGCCAGCGTTCAAGCTAAACCAATTCAAACAGTAAAATTGCAGTGGGACTGGCCAAATCCCCGCCTTTGGGATGCCGGTCAAGCCAACCTTTACACCCTGCAATTAGAAGTAAAAGGCAGCGGCATTGACACGCAATACGACCAACCTTTCGGCTTCCGCGAATTTTGGATAGAAGGGCGCAAATTTTTCTTAAACGGAACAGAGTTTCGCCTCCGGCCAGGCTTGCACTCAGACATTGCTTGGGAAACCGGCACAGTAGAAGTTGCTGACCAATTAATTAACGGCTACATTAAAGCAGGTTTTAATATAGTACAAACCTGGCCTTGGAATCACGACGAACGCGGTCGGTGGCACTTTCGAGAACTGTTATCCGAAAGGGCAGACCTCAAAGGTTTTCCAATTATGACGCCGGCATTAGACATTACTTCTATCTCTTGGAACGGCAAATGGAAGAACCGCCAGTGGAGAGACCGCTGGAAAGCGCGTATGGCGACTGAAATGCGCCGCTACCGCAATCATCCATCAGTATTAATGTGGACGACAAGTCCTAATTTTTTCGGCAACGCTGACGACCAAAATCCCCGCCGCATCGGCAAAACCAAAGTAGAAGGAACTCTCAGTCAGTCGGAAAACGAGCGTTTGCGGGTCAACACTCCCCTAGGAAATGACGCTTTAGCTGCTATTAAATCCGCTGACCCCACCAGACCTGTGATGGTACACCAAGGGGCAAACTTCGGCGATGTTTATGCGCTGAATTCTTATTTAAATATGATTCCCTTGCAAGAACGCGAAGAGTGGATTTCTGAGTGGAGCAAAACCGGGGAAATGCCCTACATGGTAGTCGAGTTTGGGACGCCGCTGTTCGCTACAATGATGCGGAACCGCCAAGGTTTCGATCGGGTGATTGTCAGCGAACCTTGGATGACTGAGTTTGCAGCAATTTATTTAGGCAAGCAGGCTTACGAGTTGGAAACTGTCGCTTATAAAGCTAAAATTCGCGAGCAATTTGTCAAGGGTCAGGAGTATCAAAGCTGGCATCTTAAAAAGGAGTTAGATTTTGCACCAGCTTTTCAAAAGTTGCAGCAGTTATTCAGTACAAATACTTGGCGGAGTTGGCGGACTTTTGGAATGTCTGGCGGGATGATTCCTTGGAGTGACGGACACGGTTGGGAAGTTTCTGATGCTGGCAGAACTAGGGTGGATATTGGGGAATTTCAAGCTGGTCGCCGGGGAGTTTATTTGAAACAAGTCTCGAATAATTTTTTGAATTATTTGCAGCCAAAAGGTTACACTATTCATCCTGGGGGCGAGGCAATTATGAATAATAATAGCTCGACTTTGGCTTGGATTGCTGGTGCTAGTCCGGTTTTTACTGCAAAAGATCGCAACTTTTGGGTGGGCGGAAAACTGGCAAAGCAAGTAGTGTTAATTAACGATACGCGGGCGGCGCAAGAATTTGCGTTTAAATGGCGGGTTTTGGTGGGGGGGAAAGAAGTCAAAAAAGGCGATAAAAAAGGGATTATCGACCCGGCAGGAACGCTGTTTTTCCCAATAGATGTAAAATTGCCAAATACCATTTCTAGCAAGACTGACGGCGAAATTCGCTTGACTGCCCGAGTAGGCGATCGCCCGCATTCTGATACATTTGCTTTCCGAGTTTTTGCCAATCCAGCCAAAGTCAAGGATACGCTGACAATTTTCGATCCAGCGGGCAAAACATCGGCAATGTTAAAACAGTTAGGTCATCAGCTTGTGCCGTGGAACGGTTCGCAAGTTTCATCCCTATTAATTATCGGTAGGGAAGCGTTTTCAACCGGGGAAAATTTGCCGGGAAGTTTAGAAAGTTTTGTGCGAAACGGCGGCAAAGCAATTGTGTTTCCTCAGCGCAGGGAATGGCTGGAAAATACGGGTTTCCGGGTTGCCGGTCACGTCGGCCGCCGCGCTTATCCAGTTGACAGCAACCATCCGGCAATTAGCGGTTTAGACAGTGAAGATTTGCGGGATTGGGTGGGGGAAAGCACGCTGGTTGAAGCTTATCCAGATACGATTCAAACTGCGCCGAGAATGAGTCCGGCAAATATGCCTTGGTACGGCTGGCATTGGGGAAATCGCGGCGGTATCAGCAGCGCTTCTATTGAGAAGCCGCACCGCAGCGGTTGGCGGCCAATTTTGGAATCTGAGTTTGATTTAGCTTATTCGCCGCTGATGGAATTGGATTACGGAAAAGGGCGGTTGATTTTAAACGAGTTGGATTTGGAAGACCATTATTCGGTAGATGCTGGGGCGGCGCAGTTACTGCAACAAATTGTGAGTTACGGGGTGAATTCTCCGGTGGTTGGAAAGCCGGATAAAGTGGTTTTAATTGGGGGAGATGGGGATGCACAGAAGCTGGACAGTTTGGGGGTAATTTATCAGCGCGCTAATTCGCTTTCTAATGATGTTGGTTTGGCAATTGTGGGGACAGAAGCGAATCTGAAAGATGCAGATTTGCGCGGTTATTTGAATGCTGGCGGGAAGGCGTTTTTCTTGCCTCGTCAAGTGCCTGTTGCGGCTTTGGGCGTGGGTTTGCAGCAAGGGAAGGATTTCGGGGGTTCGCTGGCGGTTCCGAGTTGGGATGAGGTGAAGGGGGTTAGCGCTTCAGATTTGCGATCGCGCTCTTTTTACGATACTTGGTTGATTAAGTCTGGGGGAGAAATCGGCGCTGACGGTTTGTTAAGTCGGGTACAAGTTGGCAAGGGTGTGGCGATTTTTTCTCAGATTGAACCGGACAGTTTGAATGCTGATACTAAGACTTATTTGCGTTTTACTCGGTGGCGGCAAACCAGGGCAACTGCTCAGATTTTGGCTAATTTAGGGGCGAGTTTTAAGGCGGATAAATCTTTGTTTAATGGTTCTAGTCGGGAGTTTTATCACTGGGATTACAAGACGGATTTTGAGAATGGGGACGATCCTTATCGGTATTATCGATGGTAAGTAGAAGGAAGTTCAGTAACGGATGTAAGGGATGTAACGGATTTAACTGAGATGTTCCACCATTCTCAATTATTTGCTTAGGAACAGGCAAGATGCCTGTTCCACAAGAGATAAATTTTCTTGTGGAACAGGCATCTTGCCTGTTCTTGACAATGGTGCAAGATGTGAGATATAACGGATTGAAGGAAGAAGGAATAATGTATGAGTATCCAGCAGTAATTTCATAGATTCCCTGTCCAAAATTCGTCTGGTAATGGTTCATCAAAATCGTCGCTTGTCCCGATCGATCCTGCGTGCAATCCCGCTGTACGCTGCTTAGGTGGGGATGCAATGGGTGCTAAACGGACAAGGGGAATGCCGCCTTCTGTGAGAACAACCTCTATGCCTTTAAGTGCTAGAGATAATAACTCTTTTAAATTTGTCTGTGCTTCTTGCACGTCAACTGTTTTTGTCAGCATTGCAGTTATCCAAGCTAGGGATTAAAAGTGCGATCGGACAGAGGTTAGCAATTTCTATCTTAAATTGCTGATTTTATTATACTGTTAAATATCACAGGTCAAAGTGACGGCGGAAGCGGGGGTCTAATTTGTCGGTTTTCTGTTGGTTGCAGGTGCGGCAGAGGGTTTGCAAGTTGCTGATGTCGTTGCTGCCGCCGCGCGCTAGGGGGATGATATGATCGATCGTCAGTTGGGTTTCTAGTTTGGTTTGACCGCAGCTTTGGCACTGGTATTTATTGCGATCGAATACATATTTTCTGACTTCGGGGGGAATGGGGATTCTAGGGGTTTTAGACATAATGATTTTTAACCGCAGATGAACGCGAATTAACGCGGATGTTTGATGGATTAGCTGGGTGAGTTTTCTTGATTGAGAAGTTGGCGGCGCAAATCATCGAGGGGGGATTCTGGTTGGCTAGTTTCTGATTCGTTGTTTTCTGGTGTTTCTTCTACTTCAGGTTCGTCTGGGCAAAATTCTATAGTGACATTGAGTTTAAGCTTCATCTTTCCTTTCTTCCAGCCCTGAGCACCCACTTTGAGAATTTCACAATCTATACCTTCACCAAACCATTTTTGATAAGCATTACGTACATGGATATGTAGTTGCTGTTGGCTTAACAACTGATTGAGTGTCTGTCCTAACCCATTTTCCGGCAAAACTTGATTTACTGTTTCCTTCAATTTTCCTACTTTAAGCATTGCGTTATCAAAAGATAAAGCATCATCATTACCACAGTTGTGAAAATCAAATTTATCTTCCATATTGATATCTAACCTAATAGGTTTTTTAGCCATGAGTTTTAACCGCAGATGAACGCGAATGAACGCGAATTTTTGATGGCTCAGTCGGCAAATAGTTCGTCATAAATGTCATTTTCCGCACTCAGCCAATCTTGATAAGCTTGGGATGCAAGCAGCGGTGGAACAGATTCTTTCCCTTTTGTCAAGAACACGGCTAGGTTGAGAAGTGTTGCTAACTTATCCTCGGAAAGTTGCTCGATTATTGTTAGAAGTTTTTGGCGAATGTTCATAGGATTAAAATCGCTCTTTGTTGGCTATATTATCACAATAAACACAATAAAGAAACCAGGTGAATATAATTCACCCGGATTTCAATTATTCACCATCCACCGAAACGCTATCATTTTGTCCAATTACAGGCAACAAATGCTCGTGCAATTTCATCGCCTGCAAACAACTATTAATCCCAGAAACCGCCCGATCGTACTCTTGAATCTTTTGCTCATTCTCAGCTTGCCGCCGCAGATTCCTAGCGATTTTCTCCTCCGCCTCCTGCGCCAAAGTTTGCTCGACATAATCGCGGGCTTGACTGTACTTCTGCAAAATATCATCCGCTTGCTTTTCGGCCATCGGCAACAAATGATCTTTCAGCGTCTTATTAACAGTTTGTCGAAAGGTTTGTCGAATTGTTTTCGATACTTTTGGCTCGAAATCTAGTCGCAACAATTGTCTAATTGCGGGTTGGGCCTCTACCATGTTTTCGCAGTCGTAACCTTGGGATGTTTGCTGCAATGTTTGCCGGAATTGATAAATAGAAAATGTGTCTTCGTCGTAAAAACGGGGACTTTCTCGCACGTAGCGATCGCACTCAACGCCCGCCGCATTTACCAAAGCATCAGAAACCCGCTTTGACAACTCCTCTAACTGCTGTTCAATTCCCCCGTCGTTACCTAACAAGCGATAAAGTAATCGATAGTATTCAGACTTACGAACGCTGTCTTTCAAATACTGGAAATAATTATCAACCAGCGACGCCGTAGACTCTACTAAAATATCTTCTAACTGATTGGCTAAATAGTAAAGAGCCTCAACTAAAACAGCAATTAAAGGTGCTGTAGCATTGCGGGGATGAGTCAGCACAGTGCGGCCGTAAGCTGCCTCAACCGAAAAGCTATCTAGCAATTCATCCAAGCGCCGGATCATCCGAGATTGCAGTTGCCGAAAGTCGGTGTCAAAAATCTCGCATTTATTCATAATCATTTCATTGATTTCTGTGGCGATATGTTCCCGAAAGTCCTGTCCGACTTGCTGCAATTCTTGATTTAGCCGCAAAAGTTCCTGTGCTTTCATCGCCTCAATTTCGCGGGGCTGGCTGTCCAAATTCCGCTGGATTGTTTGGTAGTGTTTTCGCAGTTGAATGCACAAGTCTTCCAAGTCGTCGGCGAGATTTTTGAACAGTTGCGGGCGTTTTTCTTCGGTGAGGTAGCGGGTGATTGCTGTGCGAAAATCTTCGATACCGCTATCTTGAATTAATTGAGCAATTAACGGTTGTCCTTGCTCTGCAAGAATCCGCACGTAGTTTTCATTTGGTGTTTCGTAGCTGTTAACTGAAATCCGAAATTTGCTGGGAGAAAGTTTGCCGGAATTCGCGCAGTAGCGGTTAAATTCGCTGATAAATTGCGGAGTTTCTTCACTCTTTTCGATAAAATCTGAATCTAACTTAATATCTAAATCAACCCGCCCCTGACTTGCGGCAAATATTGTATTTAAACCAAAGCGATCGCGCCCTGTTGTGCTTTTAATCAAACTGCCGTAAAATCCCAACAATCCGCTAGTTTTGTAAACTCTAGCAGTATCGCGAAAGTCGGAATTAATCAGATTTTCTAAGCGCTGTCGGAGTTGAGTGTTGTACCAAGTTTCGTCGATGCGGTTGAAAATGTAAAACAGCCGATCGCGAATTCCCGGATTTCCCCGTGTTTTTTCCATCAACTCGGTTTCTTCCGTCGTCATTTCCCCAGACGAAGCCGCTTTCAAAACGCAGACAACCGCCGAAGTATCCGGGCTTTCAATCTTATCATAAGTCAATTCTGCATCCCGCTGCACCGGCGCATCAATTCCCGGCGTATCGATAATAATATTGCCATCTTCCAGCAGCGGATGATAACAGTAATATTCTACTCGCTTGAGTACAGCACTGTTGCTACCGCGACGGGCATAGCTAGCAGCTTCTTTGAGATTGGAAAAGTTAAACTGTTCCATCGAGTAGGTAGCGTTTTCTACACTTTGGATGCGATCGCGATTTGCATTAAAACCTTCTAATAGCAGCATCAAAGCCTTAGCTTGTTTGGCTACCTCCGATTTATTCTCGCCGCCTTCCGTTTCAATAATTATGTTACATCCCTGAGACAACAGCGACACTACATCTGTTTGATTAATATTAAGTTCAGTAGGTAAACCTAGCCGATCGCAAAGCACAGAAGCTTGCTGGCTAATTTCAACTTCGCTCAAAAAAGTGAGAACAACGCGCTCTTTTTCCGGCTCAGCAAAGGCGATATAACATTCAGTACCTGTCGCGTGCCCTTCTGCACTGTAGAGCAATTCTCGCTCTAGCAAAGCATTAATCAGCATCGATTTTCCGGCACTGAAAGCACCCGCAAATACAATCTCAAATTGGGGAGAAATTGCCTTTTTCAGAGAAGCTTGTACCGCCGTAATATCTTGTTGTCGCAAAGACGATTCCTGACGCAGCAGTTGCAGTAAACAGTCAACTTGCTCTTGCAGGTTTGTGCATTGATGGGGCATTTGAGTCATCGCGGCAGACTGCTCCTGATTTTGGGAAAATTACCTTATTGTTAATTTTCGGCTAGTTCAGGAATAATCACAACAGTAATTTTACTTATGTTATCCAGGATTGCTAAAAGTGCGATCCTCTTCGAGGGCTCCGCTAACGGCTATTGGGCGGGTAAATCTTGTGTTTGCAGCCAAGCTGTTAAATCTGATATGTCGTTAAAATTTAACAAAGCTTCTCCTAAGTTTTCCAATTGGTCGATCGACAATTCCCCAATTTGACTTTGAACTTCGGGAGTCACAGCACCTACACGGCGTTCCAACAGACGAACAATCAGTGCTATTTGTCCTACTTTGATTCCTTCTTCTCTTCCTTCTTCTCTTCCTTCTTCTCTTCCTTCTTCTCTTCCTTTTTCTGTTCCTATTTGCACTGCTTTAGAGATTGCACCTCGCCGATCTTGGATATAAATCTCCTGTTTTAGCAAGTCACTTAACTCGTCACGATTCAAATTAGCTCTACTTGCTATTGCAAATGCTTTATTGATTTCTGGTACAACTTGCATTGTTTCAGGTACTGTGTTTAAGTCTCTGGCAGTTTTGAGAAAATAAAGCCATTTGTCGGTCAAAGTTTCTAACTCCTCCAGACTTTTTTTAAACTTGGGTAATTCAACAAAAACTAATTCGATATCGTAAATAGGATAATCAGTTAAAAACTCTCTTTCTTTCAGAACAAACCGCGAAGTTACTTTGTCAAAATCCTCAAACATCTCAAAATCAGTGATTGTCAAGGCAATCACTGGATTTAACATTACATATCGATCGGCTGTTTCTAATTGGGTGGAATAAGCTTTAGCTGCATTGTACAAAATTCGCTTTTCAAAAGCCTCTACGTTCAAAACCTGCATCTCGATAATGACAGTTGTGCCGTCATTTAAGTTGGCTCTAATATCTAAGTAAGTATCCTTAAGACCTCGAATTAGCGGTAATGAATAAGGATCGACGATTTCTAAACTTTCGATGGTGGGCTGATTGTCATACAGCAAGGCATTCAAAAAACTAATGAGAATGTCTTTGCTATTTTCAGAACCGAAGATTTTTTTGAAGGCAAAATCAGTCTTAGGATTGATGAATGTGAACATATAGGTAATGGGTTATTTTTGATAGCTCCGGCGTAATGTTTAACTGGTTCCCTGGATCTGCCTGGGAATCAATTTCTAGAGGCTCTGCCTCGCTCTTCTATGAGGAAAGTTGGAGGCAGAGCCTCTGGATATGCGTTACCAGGCAGAGCCTAGTAACGGGTAGAATAGGTAATTAACCATTGACATCAACTCTATTATACAGACAAATCATGGCGTGGTTTAAAAGACTCAACCTCTCGCAACTTCTGGTACAATTCTCTTTCTTCGTCACTAATTTCTTTGGGGATTAACACCTGAATTTCTACCAATTGATCGCCCCGATCGCCATTTCCCGTCGGATAGCCCTTGTTAGCAAGCCGCAACCGCTTTCCAGACGTTACTCCAGGCGGCAATTTCATCTTTACCAGGCCATCCAGCGTCGGCACTTCAATATCTCCACCCAACACCGCTTCGCTGGGAGTCAGTGGCAATTCGCAGCAAATATCCGACATTTCCAATCGAAAAAATGGATGGGGAGAAACCGTGATTTTCAAATATAAATCCCCGCCGCCAATACCTTGATTTCGCAAGCGAATCCGCTGGCCTGATACCATAGCAGGAGGCAGATTCACCTCTATCGCTCGCCCGTCTTCCAGGCGAATTCGCTCGGTACCGCCCGAATAAGCCCTTTCCAAAGGCAGAGTTAGTCTGGCCTCAATGTCTCTTCTGGTTTCGCGATCGACTGTTTCCCTAATTTCCCGTCGAATTTCGCGATCGACTGTATCCCGTCGAATTTCGCGATCGACTGTATCCCGTCGAATTTCGCGATCGACTGTATCCCGTCGAATTTCGCGATCGTCCAAATCCCTTCTAGGTGGGCGAGAATTAGCAACATAACTCGTTTTCTTAGAAGCTGTACTCCACGGTTCAGAGGAGGGTACTCCCGGTGCATCATTCGCTGTCGCCATCCTCACTTCCCGGCGCCTTCCGAGCACTTGGTCGAGAAATTTATTAAAATCCGAGTAATCGCTAAAATCGACATCTTCCGCCGGTTTTTTGCGGGTAGCTTTACTGTTTCCCCAGCTTTTAAAATTGGGAAGTCGCACCCCTTGCTTGCCTTGAAATCCCTTTTGTTTCCAGAATTTACTAAACTGATCGTATTGAGCCCGCTTGTCGAGATCGGAAAGAATATCGTAAGCTTCATTAATATCCTTAAACCTATCTTCAGCAGATTTGTCCCCCGGATTCACGTCAGGGTGCAACTGCCTCGCCAGTCGTCGATAGGCTTTTTTTATCTCATCAGCCGTGGCATCTTTGGGCACTCCCAAAATTAGATAGTAATTGCGAAAATTCTGCATAGTTAGTCATTAGTCATTAGTTATTAGTCATTAGTTATTAATTATTAGTCATTAGTCATTAGTCATCGTGCTTCCCTGGTTCAAACTAGGGACTAATGACTGGGGACTAATGACTAACCACTAATTAGAGCCAATCGTCGTCATCATCCCAATCGTCACTTTGATTTTGATAAGGGCGACTCGGGCGATTAGCACTGCTTCTACGATCGCCCATCCGATCGCCCATCCGATCGCCCATCCGATCGCCCATCCGATCGCCCATACGATCGGGAATTGGATCGACAGTCGATCGCCTGTACGGCTTAGCATTGGTATAATAGCTGCTGTCATCGCTGCGCCGCTTAGTACCGTCGCCCGTAAAAGTGCGCTTCACAGACTCAAAGAAATCGTCATCATCGTCATCATCAGCAAACGCGGAAACTTCCCGGCTCAAATCGTAAAGAGCATCTTGTAAATCCGAGCCAACTTGGTCAACTCCCCGCTCGTCGTTGCGTTCCAAACTGTCTCGCAATTCCCGAATTAAAGTGTCAATTCGCTGGCGGCTTCTTTGAGCAAACTGCATTCCGCGATCGAGCGCCACCTCTCGCAACTGCCGTTCAGCTTGATAAGCTAAAGCTTCAGCGCGATTGCGTTTTTCTACCCTTTCCCGCTGCAACTTATCAGCTTGAGCAAACTGTTCCGCATCGCGAATCATTTGATTCACTTCCTGCTGACTCAGCGTCGAAGCACCTTGCACAGTAATACTTTGTTCCCTGCCGGTAGTTTTGTCTAAAGCAGTCACCAACAGCATCCCGTTAGCATCAATATCAAAAGCTACTTGTACCTGCGGAATCCCTCGCGGTGCCGGCGGAATTCCAGTGAGTTTAAACCGTCCCAAAGACTTATTATCTCTGCCTAATTCCCGTTCCCCTTGGATCACGTGAATTTCTACCACAGTTTGGTTGTTTTCAGCAGTCGAAAAAATGTCCGATCGCCTGACGGGAATAGTAGTATTCCGAGGAATCAGTTTTTTCATCACCCCGCCGATCGTTTCCAAACCCAGCGAAAGCGGCGTCACATCCAACAACAGCACATCGCGGACATCGCCACCCAAAATCCCCGCTTGAATTGCCGCACCCACCGCCACAACTTCATCGGGATTGACATTTTGATTCGGTTCTCGATCGATCAAACTGCGAACAACTTCCTGAACCAAAGGAATGCGAGTCGAACCGCCTACTAACACAATTTCATCTATGCGAGAAGGACTCAAATTTGCATCAGCCAAAGCTTGTTTCACCGGCCGCCGCAGCCGCTGCACCAAATCTGTGCACAGCCCCTCAAATTGACCGCGAGTTAGTCGCGTTTCCAAATGCAAAGGCCCGTCTTCATTGGCATCGATAAACGGCAAATTAATCTCCGTGACACCGACTCCCGACAGCTCTATCTTGGCTTTTTCTGCCGCTTCGATCAGGCGCTGCAAAGCTTGGCGGTTTCGCCGCAGATCCACGCCTTCTTTTTCTAAGAATTGTTCGGCCAACCAATCCACAATTTTGGAGTCAAAATCATTGCCGCCCAACTGAGTGTCGCCGCTAGTTGCTTTAACTTCAAATACTCCATCTCCCACGTCTAAAATCGACACATCAAAAGTACCGCCGCCCAAATCAAACACTAAAATAGTTTGACTTTCTCGCCTCTCCAAACCGTAAGCCAAAGAAGCCGCCGTCGGCTCATTTAAAATCCGCTTGACATCAAGTCCGGCAATTCGTCCCGCATCCCGCGTCGCCTGTCGCTGCGAGTCGTTGAAATAAGCGGGAACAGTAATTACAGCCCCCGTCACCTCTTGTCCCAGATAGCGGCTGGCTTCATCGGCCAGTTTCCGCAACACCATCGCCGAAATTTCCTCTGGGGCAAAATCTTTTTTCAGGCGGGGACACTTGACTTTGATGTTCCCGTTTTCGTCGCGGCGAGTTGTGTAAGGGACGCGCTTTGATTCTGGAGTCAGTTCGGTATATTTGCGTCCGATGTACCGCTTGACGGCGTAAAACGTGTTTTGCGGGTTGAGAACAGTTTGGCGTCTGGCCATCTGTCCGACAAGGCGTTCTCCTTCCTTGGTGAAAGCAACCACCGAGGGAGTTGTCCGCATCCCTTCTGCGTTGGCAATCACAACCGGTTTGCCGCCTTCCATGACGGCTACTACTGAGTTTGTCGTTCCGAGGTCAATGCCAACTACTTTTCCCATACGTCAGTTGTCTCCTGTGGCGTTGTGTGTAGCTTTTTCAATATCAGCGTTAAGTATGATTGCACTTATTGTACCGCGTCGAGAAGCGGGGGCTGCAGGGGGATTGCCTCACCTGCGGCTGAGGCTGGGGTTTGCTGGGTACGATCGCCCTTTTTTCGATCCGGTTTGGCGCAGCAACCGAGGAGCAAATTGATTAGAATGGAGAGCAAAAGTTATACCTACCATCAACATAGAGGTAGCCTGAATGACCGGATTAGAAGTATTGCAGTCAGTTGAGTTTCTCAATATAAAAGGCAAACAAGTTGCTGTCTTAGATGTCGAAAATTGGCAAGCACTCATCAAATGGTTAGAGACTTTAGAAGATTTGCAAATTGCTAAAAAAGCATTAAATCAGTTAAAGGCTGCGGGTGGAAACCGCGATTGTGTCGGTTGGCAGGATTGGGAAGTAGTTAAAGATAAGTGGGATGAAAATTGAGGTTATTACCAGATTAAATTTCAGTACAAACTTAAGGAGGCAGAGTTATGCAAAGTATTAAAGTGCGATCGCGCGTCGGTGCGGACGGGATGCTGCATTTGCAAGTCCCGGTTGGGATTAAAAATATAGATTTGGAAGTTATTGTAGTTTTCCAGCGCATAGCACCCGCAACTGAGGCTAAAACCCCGGAAGATTTAGGCTGGCAACCTGGTTTCTTTGAGAGAACTTTCGGGTGCTTCCAGGATGAACCTTTATTGCGGGGAGAACAAGGGGAATTTGAGGAACGGGAGGAATTGCTGTGATTTATTTGCTGGATAGCAATACCTGTATTGGTTACTTGAACGGTAGAGCAGTTGGAGTTTTACGAAGGTTACAAGCTCTACCTTCAGATGAGGTAGCAGTGTGTTCTGTTGTGAAAGCTGAACTATTCTATGGAGCTATGAGAAGCAAAAATCCAGAACGCTCGATCGCCCAACAGCAAGATTTTTTGAATCGCTTTATATCTCTTCCCTTTGATGACCAATCTGCCGTAATTTACGGTCAAATTCGCGCTCAACTAGCTGCATCTGGCACACCAATTGGCCCTAATGACCTTTTGATTTCCTCTATAGCTCTTGCCAACAACCTAATTCTTGTAACTCACAATACCCGCGAGTTCAGTCGCGTTGAGGGTTTGCGTCTGGAGGATTGGGAGATAGAGGCATGAGTTAGAGACGATCGCATTTATTGTACCGTGTCGAGAACCAGGGGCTGCGGGGGATTGCCTCACTTCGGACAAGCGGGTGCGGTTGGATAGGTGCGATCGCTCCGCTGACGATCGCGTTTTGCTAAACTAAAAACAGCTAGCAGGCTTGTTGAGCAAACAGGAACATAAAAATATGACTGTCAACTCTGTTCAGAATTCAGAATCCTCTCAAGAACACTCGATCGTTGACGTGCAGCAAACCAACTGCTGTATTGTCGGAGGTGGGCCGGCGGGTGCTGTTTTAGCATTACTTTTAGCGCGGCAAAACATTCCAGTCATGCTGCTAGAAGTACACAAAGATTTCGATCGAGAATTTCGCGGCGATACCCTGCATCCGTCAGTAATGGAAATTATGGATCAATTGGGAATAGCCGAAAAATTGCTGGAATTGCCCCATACAAAAATGCGCCAACTCACCATCCAAGCTGCTGGCAATACCGCCACACTCGTAGATTTGTCCAGTCTCAAAACAAAGTATCCTTACATCACTATTCTTCCCCAAGTC
Source organism: Microcoleus sp. N3A4 (assembly GCF_036701805.1). NCBI lineage: Bacteria > Bacillati > Cyanobacteriota > Cyanophyceae > Oscillatoriales > Microcoleaceae > Microcoleus > Microcoleus sp. N3A4. Next base: position 70,322 of record NZ_JAUBRJ010000020.1, on the reverse strand, counting down.
AAGTTTCTCGAATTTATCACTGCCGAAGCGCAGCGCTACCCCTGTTTTCAGCTAGTAACGGGAGCTAATGTACAAGAAACGATCGTCGAAAATGGGGTTGTGTGCGGCATTCGCTACCGGGGACATGGGGGATGGCATGAAGTGCGATCGACCCTCACTGTCGGTGCAGACGGTCGCTTTTCCCGCCTGCGCCAATTAGCAGGTTTTGAACCGATTAAAACTTCCCCGCCGATGGATGTCCTGTGGTTTCGTTTGCCGCGCAGTCCCGATGATGTCAAAGATTCCGGCGTAGGAGGTCGAGCTGTTGGAGGTCATTTATTAGTCACGATCGACCGCTTGGATTATTGGCAACTAGGTTACATTATTCTGAAAGGCAGCTATCAGAAATTGCGCGAATCAGGAATAGAAGCTTTGCAAAAATCTCTTGCTGAATTAGCACCAGAATTTGCAGATAGGGTCGAGCAACTGAAAGATTGGTCGCAAATTTCTTTTCTGTCCGTGGAATCGAGTCGCCTTCCCCGCTGGTATCGTCCCGGTTTGCTCTTAATTGGGGATGCCGCTCATGTCATGTCGCCAGTCGGTGGCGTGGGAATTAACTATGCTATTCAAGATGCTGTCGTCGCGGCCAATGTACTCAGTAACCCCCTGAAAAACGATCGCGTGCATCTGTGGGATTTGGCAGAAGTGCAGCGACAGCGGGAGTTGCCCACACGCCTCATTCAAGCATTTCAGTCCTTGATGCAGGAGCGAATTATTAAGGGGGCATTAAATAGCGATCGACCGTTTACACCGCCAGCTTTGTTGCAGTTACCAATTTTGCGAAATATTCCAGCGCGATTAATTGGTTTTGGATTTACTCGGGTTCGGGTGCGAAATCAATGAGATACACCTATACTTAAGTTATACCTATCATCAACATAGAGGTAGCCTGAATGACCGGATTAGAAGTATTGCAGTCAGTTGAATTTCTCAATATAAAAGGCAAACAAGTTGCTGTCTTAGATGTCGAAAATTGGCAAGCACTCATCGAATGGTTAGAGACTTTAGAAGATTTGCAAATTGCCAAACAAGCATTAAATGAGTTAAAAGCTGCTGGTGGAAATCGCGATCGTGCCGGTTGGTTGAAATGGGAAGCAGTTAAAGATAAATGGGATGAAGATTGAGGTTATTACAGGATTAAATTTCAGTACAAACTTAAGGAAGCCAGAGTTATGCAAAGTATTAAAGTACGATCGCGCGTCGGTGGGGACGGGATGTTGCATTTGCAAGTCCCGGTTGGGATTACAGATACAGATTTGGAAGTTATTGTAGTTTTCCAGCGCATATCACCTGCAACTGAAGCTAAAACACCGGAAGATTTAGGCTGGTCTCCCGGTTTTTTTGAGAGAACTTGCGGGTGCTTCCAGGATGAACCTTTGGTGCGGGGAGAACAAGGGGAATTTGAGGAACGAGAGGAATTGCTGTGATTTCTTTGCTGTGATTTCTTTGCTGGATAACAAGACCTGTAAATGACTTACTTGCTGTATGCAGGTGTCGATGGATTGTAGAGAACAGCGATGATTGAAAAACTTACTCCAGAACAAGAAGATTTAATGCTAGTTAATGATGAAAAGTGGTGGGAAATCATGTACTCCACTGAGCCGCTCGATCGCCAAAAAGCAGCAGAGGCAGTTAAACAAGCTTACCTCGCAATTGACGAAAAAGAACCCGAAATTATTTTTTGCGGTAGCCCCTACGAAGCCGCTAATCTTCTTATGAGCTGCGAATCACTTACTCAGCTATATGAAAAATTCGGAGCCAACATTTTTGAGAAATTTGCAGAGCAACTGTACAACGAGACTTGGGAAAATATAAGCGAACAGCTTTCAGATGAGTTGTCGGGCACGTTTTACCCGCAAGCATGGAATAGATTTTCTGATATTTTTCAGGAACTATTGGAAGCAAGCATTGGTGAAGTAGAGTTTTTTCACGATAAAGATTATCAACCTTTAGATTCTATAGTATGGGCAGAATTTGCCGCAGGTTGTGACTTCTGCTTCTCCGTCTTAAAGTGCAAATACAACCCCATAAAGTGGCAAGCGCTTCAATCTTTGACAACTCAATGCGGCTGGATTTTTACCTATGAAAAAGTTTGCATTGTGTGCGATCGCCCCCGCATCCTCTCCTTCGACAGCCAACACCGCCTCCACGCCGAAGGAGGGCCCGCCATTCAATTTGCCGATGGATACAGCATCTATTCCTATCACGGCGTCACCTTACCCGAAAAATACGGAAAAATCCATCCGCATGAATGGCAACCTCAATGGCTTTTAGAGGAAGAAAACGCCGAACTCAAGCGAGTGCTAATTCAAGGAATTGGTTACGATCGCATAGCCCGGGAATTAGCAGCCGTTGAATTAGATACTTGGCAAGAATACACCCTATTAAAAATTGATAAAAACGTTGACTTAGAGCCGATTTATCTGTTAAAAATGACTTGTCCCAGCACCGGATTTATTCACGCTTTGCGAGTGCCGCCCGATATCAACTCAGCGAGAGAAGCGATTAAATGGGTGAATTGGGGAGTCGATTCTGAAGAATTTTCAGTACAGACTTGAATGGCATTATAGTTTTATAAACAAAAGTGCTGAACTTATTTTGTTAAAGTCAGAACTTACGCATAAGTACCAAAGAAACCGGGTTTATGGCCGTTTTTGCGGGTTGTAACGCCTTTCTGGGCAAAAAAACTGGTTTCTGACCACCCGTGCGTCCAGGACTGAAAGTGTGAAATATATCAGATACAATCCAGAATAAAAGCTCGATCGCCCTTGCTCTCAAAAAGCCTCCAATCAAAATAACACTATGAAATTTACCCTAGATGTAGAAAACAACCCTACAGGCTGGCCAGACCACACTCAGCTACCAGAATCCGACGGTACTTTTGTGAAAAATTTCCAAGAACATCCTCAAAGCATTCTGTTAACCGATTCAATTACTCCCGTTTTAGAAAGAATCCACACTGACGGTAACTATTGTATCGGTCAAGATAGCGGTATTTACTGGCGATTAACTGAGCCGCTAGAACGGGGTGCAGAAGCGCCTGACTGGTTTTATGTGCCTAATGTCCCGCCAACTATTGACGGTCAATTGCGCCGTTCTTATGTGATGTGGCAAGAATTCGTAGCACCGTTAATTGTGTTAGAATTTGTATCGGGCAATGGTACAGAAGAACGGGATAGAACGCCTTTGTTGCGATCGGGTCAACAGGAAACTAAGCCGGGTAAATTCTGGATTTATGAAAATGTGATCCGTCCGGCATTTTACGGGATTTATGAAGTAACTAAGGCTAGCGTTGAAGTCTATCACCTGATCGAAGATAGGTATCAATTAGTTGCTGCAAATGAGCGCGGTCATTATCCCATTGAACCGTTAGGAGCGGAATTGGGAATTTGGCAAGGAAGGTATCAAAATGTTGAGTTACCTTGGTTGCGCTGGTGGGATAGTGAAGGGAATTTGCTGTTATCGGGAGCAGAAAGAGCTCAACAAGAACAGCAAAGAGCCGATCGCGAACAAGAAAGAGCTCAACAAGCAGAAGACCAATTAGAGCAATTGCGCGCTCAGTTGCGATCGGCTGGAATTGAACCGGAATTGTGAATTGTCTGCAAGGGCGATCGCCCCCATCCCCAGCGATCTCACGTAAAAACTTTACAATGGCGATCGGGAACATCGATCGCTTCTATTGAAGCTAAAATCGAACAACAACCCAAAATAAATCTATGGGACTCTTTGACAAGATTCGCGGCGAATTTGTCGATATCATCGAATGGTTGGACAATACCAGCGACACCATCGCTTATCGATTCGAGCGCCACCAAAACGAAATTAAACAAGGTGCTAAACTAACTGTACGACCCGGACAAATAGCAGTCTTTGTCAGCGAAGGCCAAGTAAGCTGTTGTGCATCTAATTTGACAGTCAATTTTCTACAATTATTGTGGAACTGGCCCCAGATCCCGGATCTAGATTCAATTTAAATGCGCGACAGCTTAGCAGATATCTTCTTAACAGCGGGAACCGCTGTAAGAGTGGCAAAGAATACAATTAAATTACTAGATGTCGTTACCTTGACAGTTGACATTCCTGAATACAACCTGTGGCGCGGACAAGTAGGGACTGTGGTTGAACTGTTGGCTGATGGTGCAGCGTTTGAGGTTGAATTTAGCGATCGCAACGGACGCACTTATGAATCTGTCGGGCTGCATCCACAGCAAATCATGGTGTTGTATTTTGAGCCAGCATCACCCGATCGCAAAGCCGAAATGGTGACAGCACAAGCGTCACAAAAACTTGCGGACTTTATATAAAATGGAAATTTGTAACCGCAGATGCACGCCGATAAACGCAGATAGATAGAGATATAATTGATATTATCGGTAATTCTGAAAACCTATGACTGAAGCTTTACCCAAACTCGTAAACTTCGAGGAATTTGTGGAGTGGCTGCCTGAAAATTCGGCGGTACGCTACGAACTGCACAATCGAAATATTATTGAAATAATACAACCAGTAGGCGAACATCAAGAAGTTACAGGCTTTCTTACGATCGCAATTGCTATTCAAATTAATCATCTGGGATTGCCATACAGTATCCCCAACCAAGCGATAGTCAGGCCTCCTGAAAAAGATTCTGGTTATTTCCCTGATGTGTTGGTGCTGAATCGTGCAAATCTGGTGAACGAAACTTTATGGCAAAAACAATCTATCCTCAGTTTGGGTGCATCGATACCTTTGGCGATCGAGGTTGTGTCAAGCAATTGGCGCGATGATTACTATTTGAAATATGCTGATTATGAGGAGATGGGTATTCCTGAATATTGGATTGTAGATTATGCTGCGTTAGGCGGGCGTAATTTTATTGGCAATCCCAAACAACCGACAATTTCTGTCTGTAATTTGGTTGATGGTGAATATCAAATCCTCAAATTTCGAGAGAACGATCGGATTGTGTCGCAAACTTTTCCCGATTTAAACCTCACAGCAAACCAGATTTTTCAAGCTGGTTTAGTATAAGCTAATCTCTTGGAGATTGGAAAATTTTAATGGTAAGGTGCGTCGCCATCTACAATCTGCAAGTTTTATTGAATATCTCATAGCCACGCACCCTACGAGTAGAGTTTGTCCCTAAGTCATATTCTACTTATTTCTTACCGAATACGTAAAAAGTAGTGATATCGTTCCAAATTCCTTGTTCGGTTTGCAATGCTTCTAATTCTGCCTCAAATTCTGCCTGGGCTTGTGCTAATTGCTCGGTTGAAAGTGTTGACAGAGGTGGCGGATATTGTCCGGGGGCGGGATGGGAATTTCCTGCCCACATTGCTTTTGCTTTTTCTAAACTGATATAGCTGCCGTCTTGCTCAATCTTAATTTCTATTTCCTTAAATCCTGCTTGTTCGAGTAAGTTTTGGCATTTTTCAACAGTGCCTGTGGGTTTGCTCATATAGAAGGCAATGCCGTATTTTTGGGCTACTTGCTGCGTCACAACTCCGCCCACAAAAGCGGTGTCGGCGAAGGCATGAATGCCGATGATTCCCCCTGGTTTTAGAAATGTGTGCCAGTGAGTGAGTGCTGCGTGCAGATCCGACATCCAAATGAAGGCACAAGAGCAAAAAATGCGATCGCAACTATTCTCTGGAAAGTCTAGAGCTTCGGCATCCGCCAGCAAAAATTCTGTATTGTGGAGATTTAATTCTAGAGCTTTGTTTCTGGCTACAGCAAGCATTCCAGGCGAAATATCTATGCCAATAACCCGACCCTCAGAACCCACAATTTGAGCTGCTGCGATCGCCACATGACCCGTTCCAGTTGCAATGTCTAAAACCTGCTGTCCGCGACTAACTCGCCCGTATTCAACGAGGCGCTGAGCAATCTGCAAATGCCAATCGCTATTGTCATAGGTTTGACTTCTGCGGCTGTACAAATCTGCGATTTCTTGCTTGTATTTGTCTAGCTTAGGTTGGTTGTTCATCTAGGTTTTATCCGTAGAAATTTACAGGCGAGACGCCTGTAGCACCTGTAGGGTGCTTAAGGCGGACAGAGAGGCCTTTCAATCATTCCGCAAAGCTGCGATCGGATCTAAGCGAGCCGCATTCCGAGCCGGCAATACTCCAGCTAACAACCCGACGGTAAAAGATAGCCCAAAACCTGCTGTAATCGACCATACAGAAACCACAAACGGAAACTTAAATGCTGTCGAGGCCCCAAAGGCGATCGCAATTCCCAACGCAATTCCCGCCGTTCCCCCCACCGTGGAAACTAAAATAGATTCAGCCATAAATTGAATCAGAATTGCCGCATTAGTAGCACCTACCGCTTTGCGAATCCCGATTTCCTTAGTGCGTTCCACAACAGACACCAACATAATATTAGCAATACCGATGCCGCCAACCACCAAAGAAATTCCGGCGATCGCTCCCACCATAACCGTAAATAAACCTATCACATTGCTGAAAGTATTAACGATCTCAGCTTGATTTACAACTCGAAAATCATCCGGTTGTGGGGGATAAATATTGTGACGCAAGCGCATGATATTTTCCACTTGAAATTGAGCATCCGCTAAATCCGCTTCCCCGCTAGTTTGCAACCAAAAACCCGAGATCGCAATCCCCGCTAAAGAATTTCTCCCCACAATCCGCGAAGACATATTTTTGAGGGGAATATACACTCGATCGTCCTGATCGGTTCCCCCTACAGACCCCTTGGTTTCCATCACTCCAATCACCTTGTAGCGGTTTCCCTGAATGCGAACATCCGCCGATAGCGCATTAGCGCCGACTCCAAACAGGTCGTCTCGAACCTTAGAACCGAGGACAACTACTGGCTCAGCAGCATTCAATTCATCCTCGTTAAAAAACCGTCCTTCTTGGGGTTGAATGTTCTTCACATCGGGATAATTTAAATCTGTTCCCAAAATAGCAGTAAATGAATTTTGTCCGCCATAAACGACTTGCACTTGGCGCTGCAAATAAGCCGAAATCGCCTTAACTGCAGGAGCTTGTTTGCCGATCGCCCTAGCGTCATCCCAAGTCAGGGTAGTAGCAGAACCGCTTCCCTGACTGACACCGCCAGATCGCGCAGCGCCGGATAAAACCAACAGCACATTTGTACCCAAAGCCTTTAACTGTTCTTCAGTTGATTTTTGTACTCCCTGTCCCACCGAAGTAATCGCAATTACCGAAGATATCCCAATAATTACGCCCAGCATAGTTAAACTGGTACGCAATTTGTTATTCCACAGCGCCTCTGTCGCCATGAAAGCGATTTGAACGTTAGAGATTTTGTTGGTGCGGGGGCGAGTCTTTAATTTCATGTTATTTGTTATTTGTTGTTTGTTGTTTGTTGTTTGTTATTTGTTATTTGTTGTTTGTTGTTTGTTATTTGTTGTTTGTTGTTTGTTGTTTGTTGTTTGTTGTTTGTTGTTTGTTGTTTGTTGTTTGTTGTTTGTTGTTTGTTGTTTGTTATTTGTTGGGAAAATTCATCCTACTCACATCTTTCACCCTTCTGATGAACAGGCAAGATGCCTGTTCCACAATAGATCAATTTTCTTCTTGTGGGGTGGGCTTCTAGCCCGCCCAAAAAAGGATTATTGCAAATAGTGCAAGATGATATCCGATCTAACGCAAGCGCGCGCCACCACCCGGTTGCAAACCCGGAATCCCCCCCGGCGATGGATTTTGGGATCTAGGCCGCAATCCGGGGGGTAAACTAAGCAGCACTTTTTCATTTCCTTTCAAACCCGATCGCACTTCCGTCTTGTCATCCACCGTCATACCAGTCTTAATCGGCATAAAAGCAGGTTTGCCATCTTCTCCACCGGGAACAAAAACCCCCGTTTCCCTTTGTTGGCGGACAATTGCCGCAGTCGGGACTACCAAAACATTTTTAAGTTCACCGGCTTTAAACTCAACATTCACATTCATGCCCGATCGCAGCATTTCTTTATCGTCATTAATAATTGCCGCTTTTACCTCAAAACTTGTCACATTTTGCAGGACGATCGACTGAGGCGAAATTTGACTGATTTTACCTGCAAAAGTCTTTCCCGCAAAAGCATCGGCTTGAATAGACGCAGCCTGGCCGATCTTAATCTGAGAAATATTAGTTTCTGCTACGTTTGCTACTAATTGATTTTTTGAAGCTAAGGACAAAATCGAAGAAGAAGTCGCCGAAGAAACCGCACTACCTGCAGTCGTGGGAGTCACAAAAGCGCCCGGATCGGCGTACTTGCGGGTGACAGTGCCGGTGAAAGGAGCCCGCAGCACAGTGTCGTTAATCTGCGCTTGAACGCTTTGCAGGCTGCCTCTAGCGGCGAGAACTTGGGCTCGGGCTTGGGCGATGTCTTCGGGGCGGGAACCGGCTTCTAGCAGCGCCAAAGCTTGCTGTTTTTGCTCGACGGCGGCCTGCCCCGCAGCGATTTCTTCGGGGCGTGCGCCCGATCGCGCCAGGGCCAAAGTTTGCCGTTTTTGCTCGACGGCGGCCTGTCCGGCAGCAATTTCTTCGGGACGTGCGCCCGATCGGGCCAGGGTCAAAGCTTGCCGTTTTTGCTCGACAGCAGCCCGCGCCGAAGCGATTTCTTCGGGGCGAGTACCCGCTTGCAGCAAAGCTACAGCTTGTTCGGCTTGTCTGACTTGCGTTTGAGCTCGATCGCGCGCGGTGCGGGAGTTGTTGACAACTTGCAAAGCAATGGCGCCGGCATTATAGAGTTCCTGATTTCTCTGAAAGTCTTCCTCTGCTTGGTTTTTGGCGTATTCGGCATCTCTGAGTTTGGCAATTGCTTGGGCGATGTCTTCAGGGCGATTGCCCTTGAGCAATTTTTGTAAATTTGCCTGTTGTTCAGCTAATTGTGCCTCAGCTACGGCAATATCCTGGCTTCGATTGCCGTTGAGCAATTTTTGTAAATTTGCCTGTTGTTCAGCTAGTTGTGCCTCAGCGACAGCAATGTCTTGGGTTCGATTGCCGTTGACCAATTTTTCCAGACTTGCCTGTTGTTCTGCTAACACTGCCTTAGCCACAGCAATGTCCTGGGTTCGAGTGCCGTTGACCAATTTTTCCAGGTTTGCTTCGGCGGCTGCGAGTTGTCCGCGAGTTTGGGTAAGTTGTCCTTGGAGGTTGGAGTCGTCCATGTAGGCGAGAATCTGCCCTTTTTCAACCTTATCTCCTTCCTTGACAAGCAAACTTTTGAGCATTCCTGAAGTTTTGGGGCTGACGTTAACGGAACGTTCGGGGACAATTGTGCCGTTTGCCGAAATTGTAATCGGCAGGTTCACCCTTTCGACAGCAACGGTTCTTTCCCTGCGTCTGGTTTCGCGGCTGGATTTGACAGTGAGTTGGCTGTAAGCTGTGTAGCCGACTCCTGCAAGCAGGGAAGCGGCGAGGAGTCCGCTAACCCACGGAGTCAGCTCTTTTTTAATCTGAAAGTGCTTTACTAAGTACATATAAATTAGACATATCGGGCGTCTGTTCAATTTAGACCGATCGGGAACAGAAAAGGTTCAATTGAAGTCAGACTAGGTTTTTTCCCGTGTTTAATGCTTGCGGGCGATCGACTTTAGAGTCCAACATCGATCTCCAGTGCAGCATAAAACCTGTTGGGCCAAATGCGCGATCGTGAATGAAGATAGTTTAATCTGGCATATCTAATCCTTCAGGCAATTTGAGTGGGACGAAGCGAAAAACCTTGAAAACATCCGTAAACATCAGATTGATTTTGTCGATGTTCCCGCGATGTTTGATGGTGAAATGCTGATTGAGCTAGACGATCGTTTTGATTATGGCGAAGATCGCTGGTTTGGAATCGGTTTTCTCGGTTCTGGAATAGCGGTAGTAGTTTGGACAGAACGTCAATCGATTTTAGATTTTAGATTTTAGATTTTAGAATTAAAGCATTTACCCCACTAATAAATTCGGGGGCTCCTCGATCGGATACAGGTTTTTTATTTCTGGACGAATGAATCCGGGGGCTTGTATCCTGGATGCTTGATTGTCAAAACAATGTAATCCGAATCATTTCAGCGCCAAGAGCCAACCGTCATGAGCAGAAACGATTTGAACAGTACCTCTGGTACTAACTGGGCAGCCTTAGAGTCAAGGTCAGAAGAGAATATCGACTACTCAGATATTCCACCGCTGACCGATGAATTTTTTGAACGATCGACTTTACGTATTCCAGCAGATCGATCCCACAACTTAGTTCAGCTCTATCCAGATGTGAAGCAGTAGTTTGAGGCTCAAGGGGAACAGTATAAAACTTTAATTAATAACGTTTTACGCCAATATATAGAGAAAAATAACAAAACTCAGCACTCAGCATAACTGTGCGTTTTAAGTGGTCGTGCATAGTATAGTGGGTGAGTTATCGCTCTTTCTATCCTGCTCGATCAATAATTTGCCCTATATCTTGAGGCGTTGCACCTGTTGCCAGGATTGCACGTATTAACTATTCAATTGAAACCAAATCGTCGCCATTTTCAGCTTTGGCAATACGAGGTTGGCTGGAGTTGATTTTCTCAGCTAACTCTGCCTGTGTCATCAATCTTTGCCGACGTTCTTTGAGATTAAGACTGAGGCCTAACTTAATGTCAATTAGGATCGATTTCTCTGGTGAAAGTTCTAAGAATTCCGAGGCAGAGCCGAGCTTCCAGCCTTTATCTTCTAGACGCTTTATTTTCGCTGGCTCCATAACATTACTCCTCCCTATCCGTGTCATACTTCTTCAATCGTTTCTTGCCGTTTTCAATCACGTCGATCGGTGTACCTCTAGTGGTCTTATTAAAGGTATGTAGTTGCGCTTCAGCGCTCTTTCCTAAGCTAAGGAATGAAAAATAAATAAGGTGACTAATAGAGCAATAGTTTAGCTTGGATCGAGGCTTCAGGGGTTTAATTGTGCAAGTTATTTATTTTTCATTCCTAAGAGCGCTGAAGCGCAACTACATACCTAAAATTTAGCCACAGTCTAAACACTCTAGTGATGGCTCGAAAACTAATGCCGCGGTTGAACGCAATCGTTATCTGCGATCGCCAATTTCCTCAACAAACAGCCGCTACACCCAACTCTGTAATCGCCGCCTCCGGGCCCACCAAAGAAATATACGGTTCTACAAAATATTTCTTAGCAGCATCCCGCGCTTGTGAAGCTGTCACCTGTGCAATTTCTTCTTGAAATTGTTGGTCAAATTTAATTCCCAATCCCAAAATTTCGTACCAGCCTAAAACTTGGGCAATTTGCGAATTAGTTTGTTTTCCTAAAGCATATTGACCGAGCATTTTATTCTTGCAAGCTTGCAATTCTTCTTCGCTTAGTTCGGTGTTGGCGAGTCGATCGACTTCTGCGCGCAATCCTTCAAAAGCAGTCGCCGTATTTTCCGGCGCCGTACCCATGTACGCGACAAACTGAGCCGTGTCCAAGCGCGTCGCGTAGAGCGCGGAAACATCGTAAGCCAAGCCCCGCTTTTCCCGCAATTCCACAAACAATCGGCTCGACAAACCGTTACCCAAATAAGTATTCAGCAACTTAATCGCTGCGTAGTCGGGGTTTTTGACAGAGGGTGCGAGGTAGCCCAGCATAATCACTGATTGCTGGGTATCTTGCGCCGTAACGACAGATTGAGGGGAGGGGGACAGGGGGGGGACGCTTAAAGTTGGCAGGGGTGTTAAAGGCGCTTTCCAGTCGCCAAAAGTTCGATCGATCAGGGCGATCGCATCTTCGGTGGATATTCTGCCGGCTACAGAAATAACTACATTATCGGGACGGAAATAGGTTTTGTGGAACTGTTCGAGCTCGTTTCTGGTGAGCTTTGACATAGTAGCTTCCGTGCCCAAGGGAGAGAAAGCATAGGGATGTTCCTGGTACATCGCGTGCCGCAATTGCTCGAAGGCGATCGCAAACGGCTGTTCTTGCTGCGATCGAATTGCCGATATGGCAATGCGGCGTTCGAGTTCGACTTCAGCTTCCGGGAAAGTGGGCGATCGGGTCAATTGCGCCGCCAACTCCAAAATCTCCTCAAAATCCGCAGAAACCGTCTTCAAACTCACTAAAAAATAATCCGTAGTAGAGTCGGCACTCAACCTCGCTCCCACCGATTCTACACGCTCGGCAATTTCCAGCGAAGACAGGCGATCGGTTCCCTTAGTCATTACCGCCGACAGCAAGTGACACAATCCTGCTTGTTCCGGCTGCACGCAGCGACTGCCGGCCCGCAGGAATATCCTAGCTGCAATAATATCTGCTGCTGGATTTTCTGCTGCCAAGACAACAATACCGTTGTCTAAAACCGTGCGCTGGATTTCATTTTTCATGGTTAATTTAGTTGGGAATTGGTAACAGGTAATTGGTAATTGGTAATTGGTAATATCAAATCCGGTTGCATCGGAATTATGAGCGCGCTCACGTCGTCCCCGCTCGCGAGCCACGCCGCGAGCGGGGACGCTCGCACTGGCATTATCCAAATATATTATTCCGATGCAACCGGAAACGATATAATTCGTAATTGGTAATTACTCGATCGCCATTTTTCTATTTTTCATTTGCATCTTGTTATGATGTCATACCGGGCACGGCCTGACCAACAACATCTAAATATAACAGCATCTATTCGGTAGGATGCGCCACAAGTACAGCTCACCTGGGACAAACGCCGAACCTCATCCGGTACAAAAGATATTTATTTTCACCCGTTTACCAATTAGATTGGTTTGAGCACCACGGCCGTGTAGCGCCAGGGAGAGAGATATTGTTGAGCTAGGCGCAGCAGGTCTAATTGCCCAAAAGCTTTAATCCTGGTGGGATAGCTGAGTGCTAATTCGGCACTGGCGATCGTATTGTAATATCCGTAAAGACCGGCTAGCTGTCCCGGCGTTTCGATCGAGAAAGCAAAATCGTTGCACAGCAAACGCTTACAGCGGAGCAATTCTACCTCGGAAACCGGCTCGGACTGCAATTCCCAAAGTCGATCGCAAATCCGAGATTCCACCTGTTCGATATCCTTCGCGTCCAAGACTGCACTGATAGTAAATAAACTCGATTCCCGTTGCAGCGAGAAAGTGCTGTCGATCGCCTCTACTAATTGTAATTCTTCCCGCAATTCCCTGACTAAACGCGAAGTCCGCCCGTCTGCAAGCAACACCGACAGCAAATCCAAGCCGCAAGCACTTTGCAAATGTTCAACTCCCGGCCCCGTCCAGGCCATCATCAGCCGCGCTTGTTCCAATCGGGGGAGGCTCAATTCCTGACGGCGAATTTCTATCAGTGGCGGTTCCGCCTCTGCGGTTAATTTCGGACAATCCCACGGATCGGAAAACTGCTCGAATGCTTTCCCCGTGATATCCCTAGCCTGTTCTTCATCAATTCCCCCGACTACCACCACAGTCATATTTTCCGGCTGATAGTGCGATCGGTGGAAACAGCGCATTTCGTGGGGAGTTCGCGACATCAGCAGTTCTTCCGTGCCCAGTACCGATCGCCTGTATGGATGTCGCTGGTAAACTGTTTCCATCATGGCTTGGAAACCCAGCCAATCGGGATTGTCTTGAGCTTGGCGGATTTCTTCGAGCACCACATCTCGCTCGCGATCGAATTCCCGATCGGGAATCGAAGCCCGCAGCAGCAATTCTGCCAGCGGCTGGGCTGTTTCTGCTAAATAATCGGCCGCAGCGTTGACGAAAAAATGGGCGTAGTCGTGACTTGTAGCTGCATTGGCGACACCGCCGCGATTTTCGATTACTTGGTCAAATTCTCCCGGGGCGATCGAATCCGTCCCTTTAAATATCATGTGTTCTAAAAAATGAGCCATTCCCGACCAAGAATCCGGCTCCAGCGTAGCGCCAGCCCTCACCCACACGTCTAGCGCGACCACCGGTGTGGCCGAAATCCGCTGGTGAATGACCGTTAACCCATTATTCAGCTTCCAGACATTGGCTGGGAATTCTAAAGCAGTGAGCAGTTGAGACAAGCTAGTTATTCTTAAACTTTAGTTAATTTCGGCTGCAACTATGGTAGCGCTTTACAGCTATGCGATCGGGATTAATTGATACAAAAGTCAGTTGACTGTTGAGTGTTGTCAGTGGGCAGTTGGCAGTTGGCAGGAAAGCAGTTGACAGTTGGTAGTTGTCACTTAATAGTTGTCAGTGGTCAGTTGGCAGTTATTAAGGGTAATTTTTGCTTTTTTAAAAAACGACCTTAGCCTTAATTTATTACCATTTTTTTGCTCAAAAGTCAATAGGTTGCGCGGGATATTAATGAATCAGTCGGGAGAAAGAGGATGTTATCAGAATATATCAATAAATTAAGAGATGTAAGAACACTAAAGACCTTGAGAGGAGAAACGACAGATGGTAGCTACCTTAGAAGATACCAAGCGCCAAGCGATCGCGACTAAATTAGCAGACATGAAAGCGCTGCAAAACCTGCTGATCGCCAACGAGCAATTGTTCATCAATTCCTGCAACGACTCCGAACTAGCCCAGCGCTTCCGGGATATGCTCGAGGACGATCGCAAAAACTTGGGCGTATTAGAAACCGTAATCGTTCAATACGGAATTCAAACCGAACCCAAAGAAACCAGCACAAAAATGATCGAAGAAGTTCAGAAACTCATGAAAGGTTCTGAACTGACCATGTTTGAAAAAGTCGCTCAGCACGAACTGCTCAAACACAAACAAACAATGGCCGGCTTGTTAATTCACAAAGCCGCTCAAGTAGTCGGCGCCGACATCGAAGCCGCCATTACCCCGCTCAACACAGTTAACTTTGAAAACCGCGCTCACCAAGAACAACTTAAAGGAGTTCTCGAAATTTTAGGCGTGCGCGAACTGACCGGCAAAGACCCCGACCAAGGCGTTTGGGCCCGCGTGCAAGATGCAATGGCAGCCATGACCGGCATCATCGGCGGTGCTGTCACCCGCACCAAAAATGAGATGAACATCACCGAAATCATCACAATGGATCACCGCAAAGCCGATACCCTATTTATGGAAATCGAAAAAACCGACGATCCGAAAAAACTGCAAGAATTCTTCGGTCAACTTTACAAAGACCTCAGCGTTCACGCCGAAGCAGAAGAACAAATTGTTTACCCAGCAATTCGGAGCTACTACAGCAACACTCAAGAACTGTACGACGAGCAAGCAGAAATGAAGCAAATGCTCGCCAAAATTAAGGCTCTCAACCCCAGTTCTTCTGATTTCAAATCCCAAATCAAACTGCTCAAAACAGCGGTTCAGGATCACGTAAAAGAAGAAGAAAACGATATGTTCCCTCAAATTCGCCGCAACTTTAGCGAAGCACAAATGGAACAAATGGCTACTCAATTCAAAGCAGCCAAAAGTACGCTCCAGCAAGAAATGGCTAGCATGAGCTAATTCAGCAGTCGGCTAATTTCCACTCTAGCAAAACTAGAGAATAGTTAAACTGCAACCTATCAATCCCGCTACCCACGTAGCGGGATTACTGTTTTGTGTGAACTTACAAATGTTCTAATTTATAGTCCAGGACGCGCGGGTGGTCAGAAACCGGTTTTTTTTACGAAAACACTTCGTTCCAGCCCGCTGATTCGGTAAAAAACCCGGTTTCTTTGGCTTGATGCTTCCTGGACTGAATCAGAGATTTTTGGTGAAACTCACAGCGAAATCTTATCCGTTAATCACAGAACCGCCGTTGGGATGCAAAATTTGACCCGTCATGTAAGACGAATCTTTTGAAGCTAAAAACACGTAACTGGGGGCAACTTCGTCGGGTTGACCGGCGCGTCCCAAGGGCGTGTCTGCACCAAATTTCTCAACTTTTTCTTCAGGGAAAGTTGCAGGAATTAGAGGCGTCCAAATCGGCCCGGGGGCGACTCCGTTGACGCGAATTCCTTTGTCAGCTAAACTTTGAGACAAGGAGCGGGTAAAGGCAACAATTGCTCCTTTTGTGGATGAGTAATCTAGCAATTGTTGGTTGCCTTTGTAAGCGGTGACAGACGTAGTGTTGATAATTGCACTTCCTTCTTTTAGGTGTTTTAGAGCCGCTTTTGTCAGGTAAAACATTGAGAAAATATTGGTGCGGAAGGTGCGCTCTAATTGTTCGGCGGTGATGTCTTCGATGCTTACTTGGGGATGCTGTTCGGCGGCGTTGTTGACGAGGATGTCGAGGTGCCCGAATTCTTTAACTGTTTGTTCTACAAGGTTTTTACAGGTGCTTTCTTCGCCGATGTCGCCGGAGAGGGAAATACAGCGCCGGCCTTGTTGTTCGATCGCCTCTTTGGTCTTGTTAGCATCTTCATTTTCGTTGAGATAGCCGATCGCCACATCGGCCCCTTCTTTGGCAAATGCGATCGCCACCGCCCGCCCGATTCCGCTGTCTCCGCCGGTAATTAAGGCTACTTTGTCCCGCAATTTGTCGCTACCGCGATATCCCTCCGCGAAGGATTGAGGTTGCGGAGTCATTTGGGATTCAACACCCGGTTGCTGTTCTTGATGTTGAGCCGGATTGGTTTGTTGTTGAGTTGGCATAACATATTCCTCTAACTTCTACCTCTATAAATAAAGGTTTTCTTGGGGCAGGGAATCATTCTTTTTGCCGATCGCGCCCTACGACTAAAGACAGTAATTAAACAGATAAATAAACCCGTCAGCCGAACCCATGATTGTGGCGGGCTGGTTTATATAAATTGTGAGTTTTCCTCAAAGATTGTCGGTAAAACCAGCGCCTACGAGCATCGGGATATATTTGTTGTAGAGGCGGGTTTCACGAAAAATATTTCCGGTAATTAAAGAAATCGATAAACCCGCCGCGCGAGCCTCTAATTATTGTCAAAACAGCAAAAAGCACGCCAAAAAATCATTTGACGTGCAGTTTAAACAAGCTAGTTGCTAATTGCTGAGTCTCAAACTAGAAACCCAACCTAACATTAAAACCCGGTAGGCGAAGCCTTCTGAGTAGCATCAGTCCACACTGATGCAGATTCCTCGAAAGCCTTCTTCTGAGCGTCTAAAAACGTTACGATCGAAGCCTGTGCGGACTCTTTCAAAGCGGCGAAATTATCAACATAAGCCAGACCAGGATCGTCAAGTACGATCGAATTGTTAGTAGGGGTAACAGATTGAGCAACCGAGCCGCCGTCGAGCAGAGGATCGGTACCAGTTGCCACATCCTGAGATTGACCAGTCACCGGATCGAGGCTGCTTAGTCTTATTATTCCCGATGGGTCTGGGGTCGTCACAGGCGTCGTAGGCACTGCGTTAGGGCCCGGCACGTTAAAGTTAACAGGGTTTGGCCCAGTTGGGATCGGGAACGGGTTGCTAACGCTCGCATCGAAAACTTCCAAAACCGAGTAGGTATCGGGCAACAAATTAGGAAACAGAGCAATACCATTAGCATCAGTTCTCACCAGCGGCTCAGTCGCAGGATCGTACTTGCCGTTTTTGTTCAAATCCAAAGTAAATGGGATATTGGCAAGGGGCGGTTCTCCCGTATCCCGTATACCGTTGCGGTTGTCGTCTTGGAATTTAGGAACCGACAAATCATAAAACCGAGAGTTTCCTACTAAAGCGCAAGTAAAGGTTTGATTCGCACCGAGAACAACATCCACCGGTTGAGTCGTTTTGAAGTAGCCAGAAGGTGTTACTTCTCGAATGCTGTAAAGGCCGGGGGTCAAATTGGTGAATGCAAAGGTACCAAACTGATCGGTAGTAGTAGTGGGTTCACCTGCTTGCAACACACCGTCACGGTTGGTATCGATAGCAATGGTGACACCAGCAATAGCTGGCTCATTGCCATCTCGATAACCGTTCTGGTTGAAGTCCTCAAACTTGCAACCGGTGATGGTGCTGTTGGGTGTGTTGGCAAAGGTAACGTTAGCGTCCTGAAGATTGAGGGTAACATCGACGCGATCGGGCGTAGAAGGGGAGAAATTGGGCTGTGCAACTTCCCTGACGACATAGTTGCCTGTTGGCAAGTTGGTAAAGGCTCCTCTACCCTGGGCATTTGTTTGGATTTGCTGTTCTCCAGCGCTGGGAGTGCCATCATTGTTGGCATCGAGGAAGACGGTAACACCGCTAATTGGCAATTCACCCTGAGTTGGTTCGTAGCGACCGTTGGCATTCAAGTCATTGTATTTGAAGATATTGATGTTCGGTCGAGTGTTGCCCACACCGCTATTATCTCCAACGCCCTGATTAACTCCAACAGGAGAAAAGGTAAGTGACGGTTGGGGGTTAGGCGCTGGCAAAGTGTTTGTTGGCGCTGCAAAAATCGGTCGCTCACCAGTGGTCGCGATCGATCTTTCACCTGTTTGTTGAACGCCGTCGCGGTTGTTGTCTACGAATTTAGGGTCGTTTGGTTTCAGTGTATAGGTTGAGTCTGCTACGATCAGTGGTTGCTCTTTGCTGATCGTAGCCTGGAATCGCGCCTGCGGCCCTGGTGCAGAAACCAGAGTGGGGTTGGAAGTGGTTGCTACTGGAAAATTTAAATTGCCTGGGACACCGCCACCTACTACTGCCGGCAGTACAGATGGAAAAATTTCCAACACTTGGTAATTGCCAGCTCGCAAATCTTTGAAGGTAACTACTCCGTTTGCATCAGTGATTGCGATCGGTTCTGAGCCTGAATCCCAGTCACCGTCACCGTTCACATCTAAAATGAAGGGTACTCGGGCAATGGCGGGTTCCAAGGATCCATTAACAATATTTCGCGAGCCGTTGCGGTCTATGTCTCGAAATTTTTGAACCTCAATTTGATAGAGCGGAGTGTCGCCAACTTGAGCGCAGGCAAAGGTTTGACCGGCTGCTACCGTCACGTCCAGTACGGGAATGTTGTCGGGCGGAGTGCTCTGGGGAAAATCTTGTGTTTCTAAAGGTTCTGCGTTCGGAGGGTTATCGTTAACTTCTACTCCGGTCACAGAATTAACTTGTCGTCTGATCCTTTCTTCCCGAATCTTGTAGGTTCCGGGTGCTACATTAAACTCCCATCGACCGTTTTTGTCTGTTAAGGTGCTGGGTTCCGTACCAGCTTGGAGTTGACCGTCGCCATTTAAATCAAGATATATCCTGACGTTTTTAATGCCCGGTTCATTCCCATCTCGGAAGCCGTCGGCATCTATGTCTAGGTATTTGCATCCTACGATCCGGCTGCCTGGAGTTGCGGTGTTGCCAAATAAAACGTTGACATTTCTGTCTCCAACAACAGTGACAGCCAGGGGATTGGGAGTAGTAGGACTGAAGCCAGCAGGTATGTTTGTTTCGGTGAGTACGTAATTCCCAGGGACAAGATTTATGAATGAGAACGCACCGTTAACGTTCGTCGTGGCTTCGGCTTCCCCAGCACTAGCATTAAATACACCGTTGCTGGTGTTTGCTGGTTCCAGGAGGATGGTGATATCACGGAGACCTTCTTCATTAGAATCTCTGATGCCATCCGCGTCTCGGTCATTGAACTTGAGGCCTAGAATTGCCGGGCCAGTATTTCCAACCACAACTGGCTGTAATTGCTGGGCAATGCGTTCTTCGTTAGTTAAATCTAAATCTGCCATGATTTCTCTCCTTCACACCTAAATCCACGTAAGTTACAGACTACTGTATGGGTTTGTCAATAGCTGAGTAGCTTTTGCTAGTCGCTGACAAACGCTACTCGATTTTACATACGTCTGCACTTGAGGTAATGTTCCCATCTCACACAACAATGCCTCAAGCTTTGTCGCTGGCAAGTATATCAGGTTTTGAAGAACCCTGGCAATTTGAGGGCAACATCTTCAAGATTTGCACGCCTTCTCTGTCCGTACATACTTGCTGTTTCGAGCTTTAAAAAGCCTAAGACTGACTTCTCCCCCCTGAGATCGAGTCCGGCTGCATCGTTCTTGTTTGTCCTGGTTCGCTGTCATTGGCGATCGCAGCCTCAGCGATTGCCAAGCACAGCGAACTATGAGCGATCGAGCTACCGGACTTGATATGACTTGCTTTGCCTGGAAATACGCCGATCGGGGTTGGGGGAACTGTCTGATAGTTTCTGACTCACAGAGATGCTACTGCCTCTGAATATTGCACCCAATATACAAGCCAGCTTCGGAGTTGCCGGAACTTAGGCTTGAGTGTTGGAGGTTGCCAACAATAGGGTATCACGCGATCGCCCTTTAACCTCTTCCTGATTTTTATCGGCGGTTTGGGATGCGGGGCGATCGAGTTTTGTGTCACCCTACATAACCGAGAAATCTCTCGCGCCCACCGGCACAAACGAGTGAGCGATCGCCCCATTAATTAATTCATTTGTCTTGACAAAAGTACCAATTTGTGGATTAGGCTCCAGACCGACATTCTGTTGCCCAAAGTTAGGAATATTGCCTAAATTCGCAAAAAATCCATCACTCAAAAATTTACTAATTCGATAAATATCACGACCCGAACTCAAAAGCAAGCTATCCGCCCCAATATTGCCTGCAGGTTCGCCCGCATAGCTGCTGCCATCCGTCAGCGGGTCGTCCTTCAAGGATTTAGCCGACCTATCCTCAGTATCTCCCGTCAGCAAATCGATGCTGCTAGCCCGAATGTCTGCCGAGACAACAACCAGCGCAGGCGGGGTCGTTTGAATGAAACCGGGCGGCGGAACTTCGCGGACAACATAACCACCTACCGGAACATTGCGGAAACTGTAATTGCCTTGAACATCGCTGAAGGTACTCGCTTCGCCCGGATCTAAACTGCTGTTGTTGTTGAGGTCGATGTAAATTTGAGTGTTGGCGATCGGCGGTTCCCCGGGATCTAGGCGGCCGTTAGCGTTAAAATCGTTAAATTTCACACCGCTGATGGTGCCCGTTACCAACACGTTGCCAAAGCTGAGATTAGTGGCATTTGTGCCGTTGCCCACGGCGATCGGAGTCGGATTTGGCGTGGTTTGTCGAAAACCGGGCTGCGGGACTTCCCTCACGAAATAAGTGCCTTGGGGCAAGTTGATAAAAGAGAAATTACCTTGGGGGTTTGTTAAAGTCGAAGGTTCGTTGGGCTCTCGGCCGCCGTTGTTGTTGAGGTCGAGGTAAATCGGCCAGTTAGCAACTCTCGGTTCCGTCGGTTCGTTGATACCGTTAGCGTTGAGGTCGTTGAACTTGAAGCCGCTGATGCTGCCGGTGGGAAAATTGTTGCCGAAATTGACGCCGACAGCGTTGGTATTGCCGGTAATGTCGATCGGGCCTGGAGTTGGCGTAGTCTGTACCCATCCCGGTTGCTGGACTTCCCTCACCAAATACCGGCCGGGAGAAACATTCGCAAAAGTATAATTGCCTTCGGGGTTAGTGATGGTATTCGGTTCGCCCGGGTCTAGATTGTTGTTGCCGTTGAGGTCGATGTAAATTTGCCAGTTGGTCAGAGGCGGGTCTGTCGCATCTCGGACGCTGTTGGCATTCAGGTCATTGTATTTGAGACCGCTGATACTGCCGACAAAAAAGACATTGCCAAAATTGATGTTGTTGACAGTGGCGTTGGAAGTAACGTTAACCGGGGCGGGGTCGGGCGTGGTTTGGCGAAAACCCGGTTGCTGGACTTCTCTCACCAAATATGTATCTGCGGGAATATTGACAAAAGCGTAATTGCCCTGAACGTTTGTCAAAGTAACAGGTTCGCCGCCGTCGAGCCTGTTGTTGCGGTTGAGGTCGAGGTAAATTTGCCAGTTAGCTAGCGGTGGTTCCCCTGGATCTGGGCGGCTGTTGCTGTTGATGTCGTTGAATTTTGTGCCTGCGATCGTCCCTGCGTTGAAGTTATTGCCAAAATTGATATTGCCAGCGTTTGTCCCGCTGCTAATCGTGATGGGTGCGGGATTTGGAGTAGTTTGGCGAAAGTTCGGCTGCTGGACTTCCCTAACTTGGTAAGTGCCCGGCGGCAGGTTGGCGAAGATGTAGTTGCCTTGCGCGTTTGTGACGGTGGAAGGTTCGTTAAAATCTGGCTGACCGCTGTTGTTGAGGTCGAGGTAGATTTGCCAGTTGGGAATTGGCACTTCTCCGGGATCTGGGCGGCCGTTGGCGTTGAAGTCGTTGTATTTGTTGCCGCTGATGCTGCCGACTTGGAAGTTCCCGATGTTGACGTTGCCGATGTCTATTTGGCTGGCGGTTCTGGTGGGGGTGGATTCGGACATGGTGTTGCTGGGGCCCAATGAACGCGGTTCAATGTTTTCTGTAGGGCAATCTAGCAGTTTTTTTGCCAATTGCAGCTATTTGAGAGGATAAAATTTTTTATGAGAGGGAAGGGCAGGGAATCAGAAATGCCCCATGCCCCATGCCCCATGCCCCATGCCCCATGCCCCATGCCCCATGCCCGATGCGTAAATTTTTTCCAGATTTGATGTACGATCGCTACCAGTTTTGCAGAGGTCGAATTCCCAATGTCCCGAAACTTGACAGCAAGCTGGAATGACGCCCGCGAGGTTCCGAGTTTGCTCTTCGGCTGGAGTTTGTGCGGTTTATTGGCAATAGGCTCGATCGCCCCTACTCCTGCTGCCGCACAGCTACCTACCTCCGAACAGAGTAACAGCAACAGCCCGATCGCTCAAACAGGTGCGATCGTCCGCCCCACGCTCAAATTGGGCAGCCGCAGCTCGGAAGTGATCGAACTCCAAGCTGCTCTTAAATTGTTGGGCTTTTACCCTGACACTGTAGACGGGATTTTCTCGCAAAGCACCGCTAGAGCTGTATCTCAGTTCCAGGAAGCAGCAGGCCTTGCTCCCGACGCCATAGTCGGTCAAGATACTTGGAACCGGCTGTTTCCGGCGGCTCCGAGCGCGATCGAAAACCCGATCGCCAACGCTCCTGCAACTGCCGACAACTCAGAGATTAACCCCCAAGCGCAGCCAACAAATTTTCCAGTTTTGAGAAGACGAATGCGGGGGGCGGCAGTCAGAGATTTGCAAGAACGGCTGCGGGCCAAGGGATTTTTGCGCGTGAGTGCTGACGGCGTATTCGGCCCGGAAACTCAAGCTGCTGTCAAGGCGGCTCAGCGACAATATCAACTGCCAGCAGACGGCATTGTCGGCCGCGCAACTTGGGAAGCTCTGCTGCGTTGACAGCAAGCGAAAAGTGCCGGCTATGCACGTTGCGGTATCGGGCGATCGTACAAATTGTTAATAATCGCTTTTGGAAGTATTTCTGCACGTCAAAAAGTGTCAAGTTTGGTAAACAAAGTGTTGTCATGCGTGCAGTTGGTGTTAACTTAAAAACATGAGGGGCAAAACCAAGAAGCACAAAAAACTTGGATAAAAAATTTGGAATTAGAGTATTTGTCCCGATCGGCTCTAGTCCGCAGGCAACGCCTGAACCGTGTAGTTTATTAGCAAAGAAAGGTTGACATTGCGATCGAGATTTGTTAAATGGCTTGAGGCTATTGCATAAATCAAAAGTTGCGATCGCACAGTCAAACACAGAAGTCTGAATAGACTCCGCTGATAGCTAGCTCGTCCGCAGAGTAGTTGCCAAAAAGTCCACCTTAGTTGTAGTTTGCTGAAACTCAGCAGAGCTAAAAACCCACTTGAATCAACTTAATTTACAAACTTTTTAGGGTCTGGCATCCGATATGCTAGGCCCTAAAATTTGGTTATTGGTGATTGGTTATTGGTTGTTGGTTATTGGTTATTGGTTATTGGTTATTGGTTGTTGGTTATTGGTTGTTGGTTATTGGTTGTTGGTTGTTGGTTATTGGTTATTGGTTATTGGTTATTGGTTATTGGTTAACAGTGCGAGCTTCTAGCTCGCACTTCACAATCATTATCGGTGATTAGCCGGAAAGGATATTCCCAATGCCCAATGCCCAATGCCCAATGCCCAATGCCCAATGCCCAATGCCCTATTTCCAATAACTATTTAATGTCCTCAATTCGAGCATTCAAACCGTTAGCGGAGAGCATTTGTACCAATTCCTCAGCTTTTTCGCGTTCCCGAAAAGCACCGGCTTGCATCACCGGTCGTCCGCTGGAAAAAGAGCGAAAAGCACCGGGAACGAGAGATTTCATTTTTTGTCGATCGCCCGAACTGTTGGCATCCACCACAACTCGATACCGCAAACCCAAAGCAGACGGTCGATCGAATGACAGCGAATTCTCCCGGGACTCGGGCAAAGAATTCCCCCCTAAAAGTGCAGGTACATAGCCGCCGCTTCCGAGAGGAATGTTGCGGCCCGGAACCGGCAATCTACCCTCGGAAGAAACCGCAGTCGAACTATCAAAATTGGGAGGAATAATTGGTTGCTGTACCGAAATTTCCGAAACCGATCGAGAATTAGGCTCGGGCACGGGAATTGCGATCGCCCCTGGGACTACCGGTGAAGCAGCGGCATTCCTCGGAGAAAGCTCTTGCCGCAACTGGGCGTTTCGCGGCGCGGGTCGATTTTGCACCGGTCGCCTGGAAACGGGCGCAGGTGGCGAAATTGGCGCTATTTCTACTCTGGGACTTAGCCGCCCGGGAGTGTAAGCAGGGAGAGAAGTTTCTGGGCCGCCGATGCTGGGAGGTCGATCGGCCGTTAGCTGCAAAGCACTTGCCCCCATTGGCCCAGGGGTAAAAGTTCCCGCCACATCAACCGAGCCCGTCGTCCGGCTGCTCGACAATTGATTGCCGTAAGCTGGGATTACTTGACCTTTGGCCGCATTGTTTACATCGTACTGACCGTTGTTGCGAATGACATTGCCCCCCGGTTCGGCTGCTGTTCCCAAATCCGGCAGAGCTCTCGATATCGCCACAATTCCGTCCCGCCGGTTACTCTCGATATAATTGTTACGCAGCACCGGTCTAGCATCAGCTTGCACCACCACGCCGTCTTTATTGCGAGTAATTTTGTTGCCGATCAGCAGAGGCGAAGCGTTCTGGGCTACATTCACCCCAAATCCCGTGTTTTCAAACACATTATCTCGAACTTCCGGCTGGGAACTGCCAAAAATCGTGATGCCGTTAGCTCCATTTTTCGAGAAAACATTCCCGCCAATCGTCGGCCTGGAAGTACCGACTACCGAAATGCCGTCGTGAGTGCTGCCAGAAAAAGTATTGTTAACAACGATCGGAGAACTCGATTCGATCCACAAAGCGTAACCGCGAGAGTTGGTATTCGTCACCGTCACCCCGCTGAGTCCGGCCCTGTCTGCGCCTAAAATCGCAATATTTTGACCCGCTGAAGTCGGACTGATAAAATATCCTCCGCCTTTGATGACAATATTCTGACCGCGAGTGTTGGGATTTCCCTGAACTGTCACGCTGGACCTGAGCATTAATGGAAATTTTTCGCCGGTTTGCTCGCTGTAAGTACCGGGCGCTAGCAAAATCGCTGTCTTGGGCGGGGCCACGCTCAAAGCGTAGGTAAGGGTTTTGAACGGAGCTCGATCGCTGCCGTTGCCCCCTGTGTCGCTGCCCCCGGTCGAACTGACGTACAGTATGTTGATGTCGCTCTGCAGGATCTGAGAAAGTAGCTGCACTCCCGGTACTCCGGCAGCGATAACTGACGGTTGATGGTTGCAAAGGGCGGTCATCGCAAAGACGAGCAGAAGGCCAGAACTCAGACAAGATTTTTGCGATCGATTTTCTTTGCACCCGGTGTGTTGTGAGTAAATCAGCATAAAAAAACGCAACTTATCTGTGAGTCGAGTTTCGCCTCCGATGTTTCGTGTCGGGTTTTCGCGATCGAAGTTTAAATACGCCCGCCTGTTTGGGTTGTTCTCCCTTAATCTTTGGTGTTGTTCTGCTAACCTCACGGCTCTCCTCCCAAGTGTGGTATGCAGCTTAACGATTTCACTCTCATCAAGTTTGATCTATTATGCTTCGTTTTTCTCAAATTCAATAAAACTTAAAAATTTGTCTAAATTAAATCGGTTGAAGTAAAAATTAGGCCGATCGCTTTGCTACGATCTTGACCGAGAATTTCTTGATAGTACAAGCCCCCGTCTCGATCCGTGGAATCAATCCAAAATCTCAAATCTAAAATCCTCAAGCCCCCGAATTTATCCGTGGGGTCAATCCAAAATCCAAAATCTAAAATCTAAAATCGAATGACGGCGTGGGAGAATGTAGCGGGTTGATTGGTAAGATTAATTATAATTAGGGTGGTTCTGATGACCGACAAACAAAACAGAACTTTACCGGCACAGCCAGCCCTCTGCCGGATTTTAGATGCAAATTTAGATCGATCGCGCGAAGGGTTGAGAATTATTGAAGAATGGTGCAGGTTTGGTCTCAACAGCGCCGATTTGGCTGGCGAGTGCAAGCAACTGCGCCAGGAATTGGCTGCTTGGCACGTCGCAGAACTTCGCAGTGCTAGGGATACGCCGGCAGATCCGGGTACGGAGTTGACTCACCCGCAGGAAGAGCAGCGTTCGAGCATCCAGCAGCTACTGGAGGCGAATTTCTGTCGGGTGGAAGAAGCTCTGCGGGTACTCGAAGAGTATGGCAAAATTTACGATCGGAATATGGGGGCGGCTTTTAAGCAGATGCGCTATCGGGTTTATACTCTCGAAAGCGATTTGCTGGCTTACCGGCGCTACCAGCAGTTACTTCGATCGCAGTTATACCTCGTAACTTCGCCGAGAGACAACTTGATGGGAGTCGTGGAAGCTGCTTTGCAAGGCGGACTGACTTTGGTGCAGTACCGCGACAAAACCTCAGACGACGGGGTAAAGTTGGCCAACGCGCGCAAAATGAGCGAACTTTGTCACCGCTACGATGCTTTGCTGATTCTGAACGATCGCGTGGATTTGGCGATCGCAGCCGATGCCGACGGCGTACACTTAGGACAGGGAGATTTGCCTGTGGCGGAAGCGCGCAAGTTGCTCGGCCCGGGACGCATCATCGGTTGTTCGACTACGAATGGCGAGGAAATGCAGCGAGCCGTTGATGCGGGAGCCGACTATATTGGAGTTGGGCCTGTTTACTCCACTCCTACTAAACCTGATAAACAGGCGGCGGGTTTGGATTATGTGCGGTATGCTGCTGATAAGTCGCCGATTCCGTGGTTTGCGATCGGCGGAATTGATATCAACAACCTCGATGAAGTATTGAATGCCGGAGCTCAAAGGGTTGCCGCAGTACGGGCGATTATGGAAGCAGAACAGCCTACTTTAGTCACGCAGTTTTTCATCTCGCAGTTGATTCGGATGCAGAATCTGAAAGCTCAGAAAGCTTTGCACGGAAAAACCTAGTAACCGAGGACACTGCAATGCCGTTTCCCTACCCGGATATAATTGTAGGGAAACGGCACGGTGCGGTGTCCTGACTGTGGGTAATATTAATACCGATGCCACCGGATTTGATATAACAAATAACAAATAACTAATAACTAATGATAAATCAAATTGCGCTGCAAGTTAACGGAGAAACTCGCAATTGTGCGATCGACACACCGTTACCAAAATTACTAGAACAACTAGGATTAAACCCGCGCTTAATAGCTGTGGAGTACAACGGCGAAATCCTGCACAAACAATTTTGGGAAACCACACAAATAAAAGATGGCGACATCCTAGAAGTTGTCACAATCGTCGGAGGAGGCTAGCCACAAATTAGCGAATCATACCAAATCCCTTGGCATCCAAATGATTCATCTCTCTCTTCTCTTCCTCTGTGCCCTCTGTGGCCTCTGCGGTTAAATCATTCCGAATTTCTCACAAAAATTGTCTACCAAACACGACATCCCCGACTTCTTAAAGAAGTCAGGGACATTGGTATATTGAGATAGAAAATCAGGAAGCAGGGCCTCTAGAGATGCGTTCCCAGGCAGAACCCAGGAACGCATATAATTAAACTGCGACAGCTTCAGCCACAGGTGCAACCACAGGATAAATGCTCACTTTCTTGCGAGTCTTGCCTTTTCTTTCAAAAGTCACCACGCCGTCAACCAAAGCAAACAGAGTATCATCTCTGCCGATACCAACATTGTTACCGGGGTGAACTTTAGTGCCGCGTTGGCGGATCAAAATGTTGCCAGCTTTGACAACTTGACCGCCGTACTTTTTGACACCCAGACGCTGAGAATTAGAGTCGCGTCCGTTACGTGTACTGCCTGTACCTTTCTTGTGGGCCATAGTATCCTCAACTTTATTTACTATTGTTTATTCTGATTCAATTTCGCCGGTTTGGGGAGTTTCAACAACTGCTTGAGACAAATCTCTCGCGGCCAAAACAACACCATTGACTGTAATAGAGTCAATCATAAACCGAGTTGTTTCTTGGCGGTGTCCTTTTTTCTTCCGAGTTTTCTTTTTCGGCTTCATCTTGTAGACGAGGACTTTGCGGCCCCGGAAATGCCGCAGCACAGTTCCTTCGACTGTGGCATTTTCTACTAGAGGCTGGCCGATGTGAACGTCGTCTTCGTGCTGGATCAGAAATACTTTGTCAATGGTGACTTTGGATTCAGCTTCGACGTGAAGCAGTTCGATGTCGTAGAAGCGGCCTGGTTCTACCCGAAATTGTTTGCCGCCGGTTTCAATGATTGCGTAAGTCATGGGATGGTGGTTGAGATTGCCGTACAGGTAGCTGAGTTGTCAGTTGTCAGTTGTCAGTTGGCAATTGTCAGTTGGCAATTGTTGAGAACTTTTGACTGATGACTGTTTTCCAGCTTTTGGAATGTCTTGACCTGATCCGAGCCGGATTTAGACAGACAATCTATCATTATTGCGGATTGTTGGAGTTTTGTCAAGGTAAAAGGCACTTAATCTTTTCTAATTGTTAGTTTGAGAACAGAAAGTTTTGATAGCTTTAATCGCGATCGCAGCTAAAAACTCTAGCAATGCCAATAAATAGGAGTCCCAAACATCGGATGGCGGCGCGATAGCAGGTCGCCATCCATACCATTAGACAGCGCATTTTTGATTTTGCACAAGCACAATAATTCTGTCAGCTTCAAATGCCATGACAGAGTTGTTGCGGTAATTGCTTTAAAACTCGCTCAAAGGGAGCAAAATCTTTCAATCCGCGGGACAAAATTAATGCCCCCTGAATGGCAACGATCGCATCTTCTCCGCGTTCCTTGGCCAAAGTTTCATCCAATCCTGCTGAAATCAGAACTTTAGCGATCGCCTCAATCCACTGAGAAAATCCCCAACTAATTTGTGGGTGAAAGAGATCGTCACTCGATTGTTGCATTACCAAAACTGCCCAAAGACAAGAATTTTGTCCCCGATCGAAAAACTGACTCACTTCCTCGCACATAAACTGAAATTTGGCGATCGGCATTTCTGGGCCATCGACGAGCTGCAAAATATTCGTCTCTAGCCAATGATTAACCTCAACAAGGGCAGCCTCAGCCATCTGGGCCTTCCCACCAGGGAAGTGATGGTAGAGACTGGCTTTCCCCAACCCCGTGGCTTGGGAAATTTTGGAGAGGGTGACACCCTCATAACCAAATTGGCAAAACAGTTTGAGCAAAGATGGGATATAGGTTTGTTTAGACATGGGCAATGTCGTGGAATTTATCTATTGACAATTGTACCGTTCGTTCGCTACAATGACTGTACCGAACGAACGGTACAAAAAAGGCTAACCTTTCACATTCGCAATCAAAAGAGGAACACCATGATTAAGCTCTACGGTAATGAAATCTCTGGTAACAGCTACAAAGCACGTTTGATGCTGTCCCTGCTCAACCTTGAATATGAATGGATCGGAGTCGATCTGATGGGGGGCGAACACAAGTCGCCAGAATACCTAGCCATGAATCCCTTCGGGCAAGTGCCTTTGCTGGTGGATGGAGAGACACAACTTGCCGATGCTCAAGCCATTCTCGTATATATGGCGCGGCAATACGGTGGTGAGCAGTGGCTGCCTCTGGATGCACTACCGATGGCCCAAGTAATTCGCTGGTTGTCAACTGCTGCGGGTGAAGTGCGACAAGGGCCAG
This sequence comes from Microcoleus sp. N3A4, assembly GCF_036701805.1. Lineage (NCBI taxonomy): Bacteria > Bacillati > Cyanobacteriota > Cyanophyceae > Oscillatoriales > Microcoleaceae > Microcoleus > Microcoleus sp. N3A4. The sequence goes on along the minus strand of NZ_JAUBRJ010000020.1, from coordinate 40,469 downwards.
AAAATGCTCGTCTCTACTATTTATTTGGGGCTGGAACTAACATCAATATTGAACGGGCAACCCAAAAAGCCGAATTTATTCTGACGCAACTTGACCGGCATTTGAGTACGCGCACTTGGCTAGAGTTTGAGCATCCCACGATCGCAGATGCGGCCATCTATCCCTATATCGCTTTAGCGAGAGATGGCAAGATTGAACTCGATGCTTATCCCAATGTTTTGAATTGGATCGATCGGGTGAAGCAACTCTCTGGTTATATTCCTATGTTGGGAATCTAGGCATTTTGAACATCGCCGAGTTAAATAAGTAGACAAGGAGTTAGATTTTATGCCTCGTCAATTTGGTACGATCGCTTTTACTCCCGCAGTGAAAGCCATGCAAGAAAAAATGGGTTCCCGCGAGAACTATGAACGCTTTGTGGCTAAAGGTGCAGATAATAATTCCATCAATCCCGATCTAGAGCAATTTATTTCCAGTATGGAAGGATTTTATCTAGGCACTGTGAGTTCTAGTGGCTATCCCTACATTCAGTTTCGCGGCGGGAAAGCAGGATTTTTAAAGATTCTCGATCCGAGAACTTTGGGATTTGCGGATTTTCGTGGCAATGTGCAATATATCTCTGTGGGAAATCTTGCTGAAAATGATAAAGCATTTTTGTTCCTAATGGATTACCGTCATCGCCGGCGCCTCAAGATTCTCGGTCGCGCCCGCGTTGTGGAAGACGATCCAGTAATACTTGCCCGAGTTCGGGATACAGACTATGATGCAACTGTGGAAAGAGCGATCGTATTTGAAATTGATGGCTGGGATTGGAACTGTCCGCAGCATATTCCGATTCGCTATTCTGAAACGGAAGTAGAAGCAATGCAGACCAGAATTAGAGAGTTGGAGAAACTTTTAGCAGCTAAAAACCCTAATAACGTAAATACTCCCGATCCACCGGCGCCGATCAATTAACAAGCAAGAACAGTATTGAAGTAAGTAGCCGATACTGATGCTATCCCAAAGTGCGATCGACCCTGTGGTTTACCGTGTGGTTTGTAGTGAGCACGAAGAGTCCTCATCAATAAGGAGTAAAGTCCTGACTGCCAACGATCGCCCTTAATTATCTTCAAAAGGGCGATCGAACTGGATTTAAGCCGTCGCAGAACATTTGCGCGATCGCAACAATTCCAAAGCTTGCTGTTTCACCCTACCTTCCATCACCTCTTTTTGCAAATTAATAAAAGCCTCAAAATCTTCTAGGCCGTACTTAGTCATCTGCAACTGCTGTCGCAACTGTTCTTCGGCCTCAACCGTTAAGTAACCTGTTGCCAAAGCTTTTCGGACAATTTTACTGATTAAAGTCATAGTAGCTTCACCCTGAATACACCTACGTTAAAACACTGAAGTTTTGTCAACCGACTAACTCAACTTTTAGTTTGTTTCATAATTACCCTTCAAATAGGTTAAATCTATCTTAAGGTCTATGTAAATAAAGTTATTTTTGATACATCAATGAAACTGTAGCGATTTTAAATGTAGAGTGCGATTAAATTGGGATCTTTAGTTTTTGTCAGATAACATTATCCTTCAAATACCTTACATCTACCTTAAGGCATATTTAAACATAGCGATTTGTGACATTGGCAATTGTATCGATATTAAATGTAGAGTGCGATTAAATTGGTATATTTAGTTTCTATCTAACAACAGCCGCCATTCTCTCACAGCAAAAGGAGGAACCAGCAATTCTGTTTCTTTTTGATTTTTCACGGGGAAATTAAACCGCAAAGGTCGATTACTGTCCAATTTTGTAATTATTGATTTGAAATCGTATTCTCCGACATTAATCGGCAAATCCGACTCGTTCCAAATATCTTTTGCCGTGCCAATTTCCCGATCGCCAGCAGCAACTTTCAACGGAACCGGGTGCTGCAATTCTGTTCCGGGAAATCCTACTAATCTCAGGTTCAAAGAGTTAACTACTCCCGACTTTACTCGCTTGTACAAAACCACTTGCCAGGCTTTATCGTCAGTATCGCGCAGGCTTTGTACCGAGCGAAACATTACTCTGTCGGCTGTTTCTGGATATTTGTGAATCGAGGCGAAAGCGGGCGGGTTGACAGCTAAGATTAGATACAAACACAAGCTAATTACAGTTAAAGCCTTGAAGAGGGAAGGTTTTGTACTGAGATTGTTCATAGGATGACCAAAATATCGCTTGTTACTCAAAAGTTTAATAGATAAAAAAAGTAGGGTGAGTCGCACGCACCCTACTACTCATTTTAAACCTAGATGAATCCAACTGCCTGCTTAGACGGGGGCAAGAGCATAAAAAGCAACTCCCTCATCCCGGAAATCTGACCTCACCTGTACCGCCGCCCGATCCGCTTGGCTTGCGGTGAAAAAGTGTGTAATATTTTGCGGATTTTCCCGCTCCCTCGCCAGGTTAGTAAAACGATAGACGGGTATTGCACCCGAAACTGCCGTGTTATATGAATTGAAAACCTCCCCCTCAGCACGGAACTGGGGTAAGTTGTCGCGAATAAACTGTATGTCAGTAGGTTTATTCGTATAGAAATAGGTTCCTGATGCGGTATTGAAGAAGCGTTGAACCTTTGCGTTACCGTTGGCTGGAGCGATAAAGTCATCGCCTTCACTCTGGTAACGAGCAGGGTTGTTTAGTCGGTCAGCTTTCTCTGACGGGTCTGCGGTATAAAAATGCGATCCTGCCTGCTTGTCATAGAAACGCCGGACGGGAAGATTGCCTGTTAGAGGGTCCCCGCTACCGCCCCCGATGATGTTGCCTTGTGCATTTAAAGTCGCACCTGTTACGGGGTCTTTCAAGGCGACATTGCCACTGTCAGTTGAAACCTGTAATGTGAAAGGCTGAGGAAGTGATGTTAACGCATCATAGCTAGTCACGCGGACTACATAGTCCACACCAGGCACACTTTTAAGCGGGGGAGGAGCACCATTGAAGTATTGGGCAGTAGGACTCGGTATTTTTGAGTTTCCTCCGGGGACGCCGTAGCCATCATCATCCTGAGCAACAAGAGTACCCGAATCAGCTACTACATTCGCACCCCTGGTGCCTTTGGGTATCTGAAAAACTTGCACGTAAGGGTCGTAGCTAGTGTTCAGACCTTTAAAAAGATCAATTGATATAGACTGATTAACTAACTCTACTTCTAAGAGGTAATCTTTAGCGCGAGTTGCGGTTGGAAGGAAATCATTCGGAGTAGGAGTCGGGATACTCTTGTCACTTGTAGTTAACTGATTTGTCAGTTGAACTGATGCCATTTTAACCTGTCCTCTTAACTTTTTTGACAGCAGGTGTTAGAAAATCCTGCTCTCTACATTTATAAAACACTCAAGACCGATAAGTCACCTAACAGCTATTAGTATTTTTATTAGGTATTTTTCTGAGAATTACTCAATTTGGCATATTATACAGAAAGTTTCCGTACAACTCGTAGTTATATAGCGGTTCTCAAGCGTTGTGAGGTATGCCCGGTTTGGCCAGCGGCAACTCATATGAGAGATCGAAATGCTATAACGATGAGGTCGCTACTGGACAAAAATTTTATCCATAGGTATTGGAAGGACAGAAAAGGATGCTAACAGAAAAACCTTTAGCTATTGATTATTCTCAACAAGATGCAACTTCAAAGTTTGTTCCGCGCCCGCTCATTCACTCCAGTCATGACGCGGGATGGAAAAATATTCATCTAGCACGCTATCAACTGCCTGCAATGGAAATTCCTGAAACATCTGGTTCTCAACATATAATTTGTGTTCAATTTTTGAAGCAGTCAACAGAAGTGGAATTAGCCTTTGATGGTAAACGTCACTTAGTGCAGCATGACCAGAATGAAACGGGTTGCATTGAAATACTTCCTGCTTACGCACCTATTAAGGCTAGGTGGAGTCAGGAAGTTGATATCACTCACTGCTACCTCGATCCTACATTTCTTAATCATGCCGCCTACGAGTCAGTAAACCCAGATCGAGTTGAAGTTAATCTGACGCTTAAAAAACCCGATCCGTTAGTTTGGCAAATTATCTTAGCACTGCAAGCAGTATTGGAAAACGATCCAAATAATAGTTGCTTTTATGCGGATTCAATGGCGACGGCTCTAGCGGCTCACTGCTTAACATATTACTCAACCCGCAAGCATACTCTGAGGGAATATGAAGACGGCTTGTCAAAATACAAACTGAAGCAAGCTATTGAATACATCAACGAGCATTTTAGTGAAAATGTATCGTTAGCAGAAATTTCAGCCGAATTAGCTATGAGTCAATACTATTTCTGTCGATTGTTTAAGCAATCAACTGGAATGACTCCTCATGCCTACTTAATTCAGCAACGAGTAGAGCGAGCGAAGCAACTACTGAAGCAGACAGAATGGACAATAAACAATATTGCGATCGAGTGTGGCTTTGCCAATCCCAGTCATTTTGCAAAGTGCTTTCGCCGATACACAGGCATTTCACCTAAACAGTTTCGCATGATTTAGCAAGATTATGTTCAAATCGCAAGGAAGTGTTCGACTTGGACTGGCAAAACAGATTAAAGTCGCTTACATAGAAACTCGGATGCTCCCGTTTGCTTAATCATTTGCCTGGGATAATCATTTAGATTCTACTTGCGTACTCAGCAGTTAGACACTTAGGTAATTTGTTTAGGAACAAATGGGATAGGACTTACGCATTCCAACGGTGTAGCAAGGCTAAGGGATGGCTTCGCTTCACTCGCAATGACAGAATTACGTTGTCTGTGCGTAAGTCCTGTGGGAGTCTAATGGTAAGGTGCGATCGCTAAGTAATACCATTTCTCCAAAATCCTACAATAATCGAGTTGACGGGGTGTTTATTTATTATGAATATACATGACACAGCAAAATAAACCTTTACAAATACCAGCACAGAAGTTTATAGAAGCTGAGGCTTGCTGGAATCTCCAACAGTTATATGCAGACTTGACAGCGGCCAAGCAAGAATATGCTATCAGCAGAAATCAGCAACTCACCCCTTTAGAAAAAACGTACCTGCGAGGATTGCTTTGCAATTATAGTCCGCAGGAAATTGCCGCCGCACTCCATCGTAAATGCACGGGTATTAGAGTAGATTTATCGAGAGGGCTGTATCGCTACATAGAAGTTTTGACGCTGCAACAACCTAAAGACTGGAAAGAAGTCCCAAGTATGCTAGAAATATATGGTTATAAACAAAAGAGTAGCCCAGAAACATTGCATTCTACATTGATAAATTCTGCCCAAACTCTCCAATCTCCCATCGAAAATCGAACTGAATGGGGGCTGGCGGTAGATACGTCTATTTTCTACGGGCGTACAACAGAACTTGCTAACTTAAGGCAATGGATTTTACAGGAAAACTCTCGCTTAGTTGCTATATTGGGTATGGGTGGCATTGGCAAAACTGCTTTAGCCTCTAAGCTAAGAAATATGATTAAAGACCAGTTTGAGTGCTTGATTTGGATCGACCTCAGTCATGCACCTCTATTGGCAGATACTCTGGTAAATTTAATCGAATGTTTATCCGATCGACCGCTAAGCGATGTAGAGAAATTGCGGTTATTTAGTCACCATAAAAAAAACTTTTTTCAAGAGCCGCTTGAATTTTCCCTGGACAGTCTAATTGCTTCCACAAATGTAATAGAACCGACAATCATCGCTGAGGCTATCCAGCGCCTGATTCACTGTTTACAAAAGCATCGATGCTTGATAATTTTAGATGGGTGGGAAGCTGTTTTCTGCACTGGGCAGTTAACAGGAAACTATCGAAAAGGGTATGAAGCATATGGGGAACTTCTGAAACAAGTAGGAGAATTGCAGCATCAAAGTTGCTTAGTGTTGACTAGCTGTGAAAAACCTAAAGAAATTGCAGCGTTAGAAGGTCAAAATCAATCTGTACGGTCATTAAAATTGGGTAGTCTGGGACAAGCGACAGTGGAAATATTTAAAAATAAGGGTTTGTCTGAAGAAAGTCAATACTCAGAATTGATAGAGGCTTACAGCGGCAATCCTTTAGCGTTAAAAATAGTAACAACAACTATTAATGATATGTTTGGCGGAAGCATTGCTAACGTTTTAAGAAATGGGCCGTTGCTGGGAGATTATAGCGATACGTTATCTCGGCAGTTTCATCGCTTATCAGCATTAGAAATTCAGCTATTACACAGTATGGCGAAAGAAGTCAAGCCTGTTGGGTATGAAAATTTGTACTCAAATATTCAGCAAGATCGGGATTCAGAATTGCTGAAGGCGCTGGAATCGCTTTTAAGACGATCGCTAATTGAAACAGTCCAAGCCGAAAGTGAAACTCTGTTCGCGCTTCAACCTGCGGTAAAGAAATATCTGATGTCTGTGGCAAGATTGCCTAAGATATAAATACAGCAGATTCCACATTTATGAAGTACACCCGCCTATCGTGAGCTTCCCCTCCTTTCGACACGGCAGTGCCGTGTCCCTACGCTTCACAAACCTGGAATACGCTGTAATCTACCGAGGTGCTATTTCCAATCGGTTTCGGCTTGAGATAGCACGTAAGCTGAAACATCGATAATTTGTTGTTCCGTCAAACGATCTTTGTAAGCGGGCATAATACCTTTGCCGTTGGTTACTAAGTTGGAAATGTTGGCGATGGAATCCATGCCGTATTTTTTTAAGGCTTTTTGTTTCAAGTTTTTGCCGCGCCTGATAATGTTGCTGCCGTTGATGTGACAACCTGCACAGTTAGCGCTGAAAAGTTCGGCTGCGGTTGCGGGATTTGTAGCTGTATCTGCGATCGCCATTTGGGAATTAGTGGCGATTTCTACAAATGCCAGTGTCAGTATTAATAGAAAGGCGGTGAAGATTTTTTTTAAGTTAGTTAGGGAAATCATCTATTTGCAAGTTGAAAAATAGTGCTGGATTTAATGATATCACTAAATACGGATTTTGGGGTTGACTCAGCGATTCATTCTTCCCAATCAAATGTGCGGGAAACTGCTTTTTTCCAAAAGCGATATTTTTGCTCGCGAAGTGCGATCGGCATTTTCGGTTCCCAAGTAAAATCCACCGCCCAATTGTCGCGCAATTCGGCTAGCTGACTCCAAAAACCTACCGCCAAACCCGCCGCATAAGCCGCGCCGAGTGCAGTAGTTTCTGCTACCACAGGCCGCACGACAGGCACTCCCAAAACATCGCTCTGAAACTGCATCAGCGTGTGATTGCCCACCATACCTCCGTCTACTTTTAAAGACAAAAGCTGCACTGCTGAATCCTGATTCATCGCGTCCAATATTTCCCGCGTTTGCCACGCTGTAGCTTCCAATGCTGCACGGGCAATGTGTGCCTTAGTCACGTAGCGAGTTAAACCTGCAATTACTCCCCGGGCGCTGTCTTTCCAATAAGGTGCGTAGAGTCCAGAAAAAGCCGGGACAACGTAAACTCCTGCGCTATCTTCAACTGTATTTGCTAATGTTTCTACTTCCGCAGATGTGTTGATGATGCCCAAATTGTCCCGCAGCCACTGCACTAGAGCTCCGGCGATCGCAATACTGCCTTCCAAAGCATACACAGCGGGCGATTCTCCCATCTTGTAGGCAACAGTTGTCAGCAACCCTTGCTTTGAAGGGACGATCGCCTCACCCGTATTCAGCAGCATAAAACAGCCCGTACCGTAAGTATTTTTCGCCTCCCCAACATTGAAACAAGTTTGCCCCACCAGAGCAGCCTGCTGATCGCCCAAAGCAGCAGCAATTGGAACACCATCTAACAATCCTTTTGCAGTACCAAAAATATGACTCGAAGGGCAAATTTCTGGCAGCATCTGGCGGGGAATTGCCATTATTTCCAAAGTTTCGGCATCCCAATCGAGGGTTTGCAAATCCATCAGCATCGTGCGGCTGGCGTTGGTAACATCGGTAATGTGCGCGCCGCCAGTCAGGTGCCAAATCAGAAAAGTATCGACAGTACCAAAAATCGCCTCGCCTCGATTTGCCGCTTCCCGCAATCCTGCGATATTGTCCAGCATCCACTTGATTTTTGGCCCGCTGAAATAAGTTGCTAACGGCAAACCGCAGCGCGATCGAAATCGATCTTTGCCGTTAAATTCTGCTAAGCTAGTACAAATTTGGTGAGTGCGGGTATCTTGCCACACAATCGCATTACCGTAGGATTTGCCCGTGTTTTTGTTCCAAACAATTGCAGTTTCGCGCTGGTTGGTAATGCCGAGGGCCGCAATATCTTTGGGGTCGATTTTACCTAGTTCTAGGGTATTTTTAATGACGCTTTGGGTGCGCTGCCAAATTTCCTCGGGATTATGTTCAACCCATCCCGGTTGCGGATAAATCTGCTGGTGTTCTTGTTGGTTGCTGCAAATTATCTGTCCCTGGCGATCGAATATGATAAATCGGGTGCTAGTGGTTCCTTGATCGATCGCTGCTACGTATTTTTTTGCCAATTGTCTAAAAATTTTTTAGTAATGAGGTCTTTAACGTATATGATACTATATCGAGAAGTCAAATTAATCTCAAAAACTTTAGCTTAGGAAACTCCACAAGTTGAAACTGGCAGATTTGCTCAGACTCGATCGCACAATTAAGGTTATTGGCTTTGACGACGCTCCGTTTTCTCGGACAAGCGGCAGTCTGGTGTCGATCGCGGGCGTAGTCTGCGGGGGAACTCGATTTGAAGGAATGGTGTGGGGACAAGTCCTCCCAGACGGATTAGATGCCACGGATGCTATTTCTGGGCTACTCCTCGGAGGCAAATTTCTGCCGCAATTGCATCTGGTTTTGCTTGACGGAATTGCTTTCGGCGGCTTCAATATTATTGACCTTCCCGAGTTAGCATCGCGGCTGCAAATTCCTTGCGTTGCTGTCATGCGCCGCCAACCAGATTTAGCTGCTGTTGAAAAAGCCCTCGGCCATTTACCCGACTCGGAATACCGTTTAGAATTGTTGCGCCGCGCTGGTAAAATTCACGCTTTTGAACCTTTCTTTTTTCAAGTTTGCGGCGAAAAACCCGAAGTAATTGCGCTGGTGCTTCAGCGTTTGACAGACACTGGGAAAGTTCCTGAAGCTTTGCGTTTAGCTCATTTGATTGGTGCGGCGGTCATTACTGGAGTTAGCGGCAGTTCTGCTTGAATAAGAACGAATAGAACGGGCAAGATGCCCGTTCCACAAAGAGGAAATTTTCTTGTGGGTGGGCCGGATATCCTGTTAAGAACGGGCAAGATGCCCGTTCCACAAAGACTGAATTTTCTTGTGGGGTGGGCCGGATATCCTGTTAAGAACGGGCAAGATGCCCGTTCCACAAAGACTGAATTTTCTTGTGGGTGGGCATCCTGCCCGCCCGTGAAAGGCTGATTGACAATGATGCAATATCTCAGTTTCTATTCGCTTACTTACACAATTTCGCCGTCTAATTCACCGAATTCGATTTTAGTTCCCAACGCCAAAGTTAAGGTACTTTCAGGTTCTACCATTTTTAGATCGCCTTGAATGTCTGTAGCCCACCAAGCGCGATCGCACAAATTGGTCAATCCTAACGAAAGCTCGTTTCTCGATCGAGAAGTGACTATAGCTACAAGACCGTTAGATGCTGGGGCTGTTAAACTCGGTATGTCAGAGGTGAATAGTTGAGTTCCCGCACTCAGAGAAATAACTCGACTTCCTAATTTCAGGAATAATTGACCGGTGGTAAAAGAATCTGCTGCGGATTTTTGTGATATAATACTAGGCGGAACCTGAGCAGAAGTTGCAGCGGGCAAGTCAGAGTTTCCTACTGTAATTGTACAGTTGCCGATTCTCTTTTGGTCGCCCGATCGCAAATAACTCACCGCCCCGCTATCAACATTCTCGCAAACAATTTGACCTGCTTCCAACTGAAACCGCATTGCCAAGGGCGAAACATTAGGAATGCAGATAATAGACAAATTTTCATCGCTGCCAAAAGTTACCGGTTCCGATCCCAGAGTGAGAGTGCGATTTGTTCCGGTATCGTAACTAATTACCAGCCAAGCTTTGTTGAACAAAGTTTCGGCTACAACGAGCATAATTCCAATCCAAAAACCGATCGCAGCACAGCCAGCTAAACGGCCCGCCGTACCGGATAAATTGTAAGCAAATAGAATAAACAAACAGCCTCCCAAGACACCCCCAACACCGCCGCCTCCCGTGCCGCGAAGCGCTCCCAAATTAGGAATCCGCTGTGCAAGTCCAAGTCCTAACAAACTGCCAGCTATTCCCCAGCAAATTACTCGCAATAATTCGTTGTTGCCATCGCCAATCCCGCTATAAATGCCTTCCGCGATCGCCCCAGAAATGGCTCCTGCAATTAAACCAAACAATCCGCCATTTTTTAAAGCTTGTTTAATTTGAGGCTTGCCTTTGATATAGTAATAATAGCCGAACATAATCGCAGTAGCAATGCCACCGCCTACCAATCCAAACCAGCGGCCTGTGGAAAATACACTGTCAAAAAAAGATTCCGAACCAGTGAGTCCCTGCATGAAAGGTTCGGTGATGAGATTGCCGGCGAAACCCCCGACAGCACCGCTAATCCCAAACTGCAAAGCTTTTTTAAAGGCTGATAGATTTCTTTTCACGGCACACCAGATTAAAAGTGAGAGTCAAATCTAGCTACAAGCTCGAAAGTCACCATTTCCGATGATTCTGATATCTTGCATCATTGTTAATAAGCCTTTCACGGGCGGGCAGGATGCCCACCCCACAAGAACATCTACTCTTCGCTTCACAGGCATCTTGCCTGTTCTTGAGAATGGTGCAAAATGTGAGTGTGAGACGATCGCACATCTCCCCCCTGTCTCCCCGCTGTCTCCCCCCATCTCCCGCTTCCCTCCCTCTCAGGGAAAAGTCTTTGAGCTTCGCGCCCTCGCCCGCCACCAATCTCCCTGAATACTCGATCGCCTGTAACCATTGCTGCAAGATAATTTCAGCTATTTTAAATCCGTGAGATTTTAACTGATCAGACCCCAGCGGGGGCCCAAAAATGAAAAGGAATATTACAAACTATTACAGTAACACTCAGAATGTGAACATAATGCCTCAAAATACTTGCGAGAGGTAGTTGTGTCAGAGGAGCAATAATATCCTTACTAACTGCCCGACAGTCACTCGATCGCCGCTAAGTGACCTGCTGCAATCTCGATCGTAAATTTACGATCGCATCAGTCATTTGTGGTATTGTAAGCGACAGGCTTAGTGCGGGCACTCACAAGCGCACCGGCGTGAAGAACCAGCGCCGTCAAACACCGAAGGCAGCCACCCGCCAACAACTTCAACAGTTGCTGGCTGTGGAAAGTCCGGCCTTCCCCGTCAAAGCTCCTGCTCGAGCATGAAAGATACGGGATGAAAGCGCCCGCCGTCGCTCGCTCAGCGCGGAGCAGTTCGTATAGCAAAATATCCAGCGGGTACACACAAGATGAGTATCGTCACCAAATCAATCGTCAACGCAGACGCCGAAGCTCGCTACTTGAGCCCAGGTGAATTAGATCGGATCAAGAGCTTCGTCACCTCTGGTGAACGCCGCGTCCGCATCGCCCAAATTTTGAGCGAATCCCGCGAACGCATCGTCAAGGCAGCAGGCGACCAACTTTTCCAAAAGCGCCCTGATGTTGTTTCTCCCGGCGGCAACGCTTACGGCGAAGAAATGACCGCAACTTGCTTGCGCGACCTCGACTACTACCTGCGTTTGATCACCTACGGAATCGTAGCTGGCGACATTACTCCGATCGAAGAAATCGGTATTGTCGGCGTCCGCGAAATGTACAAATCTCTCGGCACCCCGATTGAAGCCGTCGCCGAAGGCGTTCGCGCTATGAAAAATGCAGCAAGTTCGCTGCTTTCTGGAGAAGACGCTTCCGAAGCTTCCTCTTACTTCGACTACGTTATCGGTGCGATGCAGTAAGGAATTTCGATTTTAGGTTTTCGATTTTAGATTGAAAAATTGACGGTTGCCGGCAACAAGTTAAAAGCTTTTGCAAATAACCAGCTACTTAAAAATCTGAAATCCCAAATCCCAAATCCCAAATTCTAGCTCCAAAATTGGACTGACTCAGCCACTTTCAAGGAAACAAGACAACCATGCAAGACGCAATTACCGCCGTTATCAATTCCTCTGACGTTCAAGGTAAGTACCTCGACATCAGCGCTCTAGACAAGCTCAAGAACTACTTTGCTTCTGGCGAACTGCGCGTCCGCGCCGCTACCGCCATCAGCGCCAATGCAGCCACAATCGTCAAAGAAGCAGTTGCTAAGTCTCTGTTGTACTCTGACGTAACTCGTCCCGGCGGCAATATGTACACCACTCGCCGTTATGCAGCTTGCATCCGCGACTTGGACTACTACCTGCGCTACGCCACCTACGCTATGTTGGCTGGCGACCCTTCCATCCTCGACGAGCGCGTGCTCAACGGTTTGAAAGAAACCTACAACTCCTTGGGCGTGCCCATCGGTTCTACCGTACAAGCTATCCAAGCAATCAAAGAAGTCACCGCCGGTTTGGTCGGTTCTGACGCTGGTAAAGAAATGGGCGTCTATTTCGACTACATCTGCTCTGGCTTGAGCTAACACTCAGGCAGAAGGAAGAAGGAAGGAAGGAAAAAAGAAGAAGGAATAACATTTATTTCTTGCCTCTTTTAACTTTGCACTTGTTACCTTTGGCTTTGAAAAGAGGTCAGGGAAGTTGAGAGTGATTGCTAGACCGTCAAAGGCTTGTCGAGAAAGCCCGACGAGTTTTAACGAGCTAGTTTTGACTCCTAACTCCCTGCCTTCAATCTTTAAAAAATCCATCTAATAATCTGTAAACCTACTCAGGAGTTAGTTTCCCATGAGAATGTTTAAAGTGACTGCTTGCGTCCCCAGTCAAACTCGCATCCGCACCCAGCGCGAATTGCAAAATACCTATTTTACTAAGCTCGTTCCCTACGACAACTGGTTCCGGGAACAGCAAAGAATTATGAAAATGGGCGGCAGAATTATTAAAGTGCAACTGGCTACCGGTAAGCCCGGAGCTAATACGGGTCTACTTTAAAATCCGAGGATGGATTGGTAGAGGGGCAAGAGGTCGATCGCGACCTCTTTTTTATTTGTTATTTAAAGGAAGAAGGGAAATTAAATAAAATTAATGGTTTCACCAATGGAAAACTTCCTAATCACTTTGGCGGTTGCTATAAATCTTTAGGCTCTTTTCCTCTCCATTTTTTTGCTTATTGTGAATAATTTAGGTTAATTTACTCTGATTTGATGGCTCTGATATGCCAGAATTTCCAATTTTCATGTGAATCAATGATTCTAAAACCTAGTCTCTCAATCAAGCTGAGGAATTCTTGCAGATTTTTGAAATGTGAAGTTACTTCGTAAATCCAAAGCTGTCCATCGAGTTTAAGAGTACGGGCGGCTTCTCGGATGTAATCAGCACTGTTTAAGCCCATGAGCGATAAATTAAATATGGCAACGTCTAAACAGCTATCTTCCAAGGGGACTTGAACTACATCGCATTCGATGACATTATCATTGATGGCAATGAAATCATAGTTGTGAAATGTGTGTTTATCGGCTAAGGCTTTAGAAATCAGTGCTTCACCACAACCAAAATCCCCTACAACTAGACCAGAGCGCTTTTGAAGCCATTTAATAGATTCTTGATAGGGAAGAACAGACCATGTTTTTCTGGCTTCTTGATAGAGTGTGTGGTATTGCATCCACTCTTCGGGATTATTCTGTAAGCGTTCATAGTTGGTGTGACTATAGCTAGTATTCCAACGAGCATTCATGCGGCTAAAGTCACCATAGTTAATATTACGGCGCTGAACATCGGCGGGATCTGCGTCTGGAAGAGGGACAAAGATTCTGGGGCGAACGATTGGCTTTTGCTCACCAGTTTTTAAGCGTTCTAGCCATTGGCGTAGATCGCGGAATGCTTGAGATTCTGTTCGCAGTTGTCCATCAGGCATCACACCATCAACGGCAGCATCGGCAACTGTCTGTTTGTTTTGCAGTCTCGCTAATCGCCCTTCATCCCAACTCCAATGTTCGCCGTCATCTAAACCATAGGTAACGGGCATAAGAATTGTGAGCGTATCATGGACTTGACCTTGACGATTTAACCGCCCTTCTAGCTGCTCAAGTTCGGCACTTGTCCAAGGTGGAATATTCAGAATCAGCCGATCGCAAACTTTTTGAAATCCATCAACACCTGTAGCCATTGCACTGCTGGCAATTAGAACATCAATTGAGCCGTTAATAAAATCGTTGCGTCCACTTTTATCGCCACCCATATGAAAACCTACTGTCCAGCCTGCGCCTTTAATTGCTGCTGTTAGCTGATCGACTATGCCCTCAACGTAATGAGTGTAAACAATAGTTTTTGGGCGAAGTTCATTGAGAATCGCTGGAATCCTTGCACTGGTAAGAATCTGTTCCATTTTGAGGAGGGAAGTCCCCTCTTCCCGAATCTTGTCAACTAGGTGAGTGCAGTCAACGGGAATTTTGAATTTATTTATTTTAATTTTCGGCTTGACTTTAGAACGGATGCCCACAGTTGCAAATGCTTGATGCAGACGCATACAGTTGTTGAGTGTGGCTTTTTCGCCAAGATCCTTACGTTCTACGCCTGTGACTAATTCAACCAAGCTTTTACCTTCTTTGAGATTGTTGATCACAGGTGTTGCGCTCATGCCAAGTACATGAAGATTAGGATTTTTCTCCGTTGCATTGGTGATTAGCGCGAGAACCATCTGCCGACGTTTGGATGGATCGTCATTGCGGTGTTTGCAGCGATGAATCTCGTCAACAATAATTAGATCAATTTGATAGCGGTCTAGCAGTTGCCAAATATCAGCAGGGGTTGAGGGCTGCTGAAACATTTCATGGTTCAAAATAATGTAGTGATGTCCACTCTCAATATCGATCCAATGAGGGTTAAAGTTTTTGGTTGTGACGAGACTATCTGGAAATACTTCTTTGATTTCTGTATGCCAGTTGGGAATCGTGTCTAGTGGACAAATAATAATGGTGAGATGAGCGTCAATAATTCGACTGCTGAGAATCCCACCAATGGTTTTACCCGTTCCAGTTAAGGAGAGGTTTAACATTCGCTGTTGATTGCGAAGCCTCACCGCTGATAGCTTTTGCATTAAGTTTGGCGGTGTAATTTTGCCATTGATGCGAAATCCCCAGCCTGTGGGAATCTGCATATTCTGGGCTTGGGTATATTCATCGAGAAACTGATCTCGCACCTGACGACCATAACCTTCTTCAGTAAAAGCTTCTACGCTTTCAACGGCAGATTCATCTTCAAATACTTCTGCCCAAATTCGATTACGTCTAGAAGCGATAAAGAAATCAATAGCTTCTCGATCGGCTGACGCAACTATTTGACTGTTCAAAAATTCTAGACTTTTCTGGACTTTGATTCTTGGTAGTTCACTAGGTTCTTCATTTTGTACTGAAGAGTCACTGCTAGTTTCAAAACCTTGAGTTCCCTGAGATGAATCCGCAGCATCAACAACTTGCAATTCATCATCAGCTTTGAGATTATCATCGGAGTTGCTGTCACCACCAGAGGTTGTGACTTCTTTACCCTGAATCAAATCTCGTAGTTTTTGCCCTGAGAGTTTGCCTTTGATAATGTCTTTAACAATTTTGAGACCTTCAGCATTTTTCGTGCCTAAAGCACCTGATTGTTCAAATATTTTATACAATTCAGCTTGAGTTAGGTTGGGAATGTATCCTTCTAAACTTGCTACAAATTGACGAATTGCTTCCAGACTCCAACCAAAACAACGAGTGCATCCACTATTTCCATGACTCCAAGAAGCTCTAGAAATACTCGTTATACTTGTTTCCCATTCATATCCATCAATAGGACATTTAAACCAAGCTTTTTTGTTGGAACCTTTTGTTACTTTGTCAGGAAAAACACCCAAAGCATTATTTTTCTCGTAGTCCCAATACTGGCTAACATAATCAGGATACAGAGAAATTAATGATGTGGTTTTAGTGGCAATGAATCCTCTACAAGCTGGACAACCGCTATTTCCTTTTTTCCAACATGATTTAATTTGAGAAAGAGATGATACCCATTCATGTCCATCAATAGGACATTTAAACCAAGCTTCTTTTGCCGATCCAGTTGTGAGCTTCATAGGATCGATTTTTAGCTCATCATTTGCTTTGTAAAACCAATAGTTAGCAATCTCATCAGGAAATTCAAGAGCTATCGGTTCTCTACGGCTCCATTCACCTCGTTTACGCTCAGCAGTGCCATTACAAACTCGACAACCAGTATTATCCTTTGACCACTGCTGCTTTACTGTCGAAACAATGCTTGACTGCCACACATTGCCATCATGGGGACATTTAAACCATGCTCTCTTATTGCTGCTGAGAGTTGTTTCTGATGGGTTAAGACCTAGCCGATCATTTTTCTCGTAGTCCCAATACTTGGAAATCAGTTCAGAATACTCTTCAATTAGAGTCGGCTGTTTCTCTGGTTTTTTATTTTTACCAGCACATTGAGGACATCCACTAGACCCTCTATGCCAACTTTTACTAATATGGTTTGGTTTTTTCTGCCATGAATGTCCATCAATTGGGCATTTAAACCAAGCAGATAGACTTCCTGTTCCTGTACCCACATCCGCAGGACTGAGGTCTCCGTTTTTTTCATAGTCCCACAATTCAGCAACACGTTCTGGATAGACTACAATTAAGCTTTTAGCTAGCTGTTCTTGTCTCTTTTTCTCTTCTTGTTCTTGTTTTTGAGCTTCAGCTTCTGCCTGTTTTTTTTGTTCTATTTCTCTCAAATAATCACGAAAAGCACGATTCTTTGAGAGAAGTTGACGCACTCTGTTTTTACTTATATTATACTGAGTTCCAATATCTTGATAGGAGAAGCCTTGTTTGTATAGTTCGATCATTGCATTAGTCTCTGCTTCCCTCTTACTTTTTGATTCCTCATAAAGCTTTCGATCCCTCTTTTGTATATATTCTGCTACTTGTTGACGCACTCTGATTATACTTATATTATACTGAGTTCCAATATCTTGATAGGAGAAGCCTTGTTTGTATAGTTCGATTATTGCATTACTCTCTGCTTCCCTCTGAGTTTTTGATTCCTCATAAAGCTTTTGATTCCTCTCTTGTACATATTCTGCTAGTTGTTGTCCTAGGTGATTAAGATGTATTTCATTGTTTTGCTTTTCAGTTAAACCTATATCCTCAAGAGTCCTAAGCTCTCTAAATATTTTTGTTCTGAGGTAATTTCTGCCATGAGCAACTACATTTATAGGTATCTCGTACAGTATCCATATTCCATTATCGATTCGTAGTGGATACTCACTCATTAAATCAAGAAGGTAAATCTCTCTCTCACTCAGTTTTTCTAACAAGAGGTGAATATCTGACATATTGCACTTGTATACTAACGCTAATAGACAGTTTAACTTGTCTGAAAAAAATGTGCTAGCATCTAAGCTAGATTATTCACCAATCAGTGAAATCCTTATTGTAGCTACACCTCAAAAACAGTCTGTTTTTTTGACAAATTGCCCGATTTGTTGCTCAGGATGACATAATTTCGTTACATTGCGTAAGTCCTATTCTTCCTTATGCTATGAAATCCTATGACTAATGACATTCGACGCTTCATTCCATTTTTTGACCCCAGCGCGTCTCAATGGGCGGCTGAGGCCCGCTGGCTGAGGTGGCTGACTTTCCTGTGGCTGTTTGTAGGACTGACAGCATTGTTTTCGGCTTCCTATCCCATTGCAAATTCAGAATTTGGAGACGGACTTTATTATTTTAAACGACAGCTAATCGCAGTGGCGATCGGGCTGGCCGGCTTTAACTTGATGGTGTACTCCCCCCTGCGCTACATCATGAAAACATCTCAGTTAGGCGTTTTATTGCTGCTGGGATTGCTGTGGCTGACCTTAGTTCCGGGAGTGGGAACCACCATCAACGGGGCGACTCGCTGGATATCTCTGGGCCCGGTTCCGATTATTCAACCTTCTGAGTTGATCAAGCCGTTTTTCGTTCTCCAAAGCGCCCGCATTTTCGGCAACTGGCCCCGGTTGACAAATAAAGTTCGGCTGACTTGGCTGTTAATTTTCGGTGCGATGCTGTTGGGAATTTTGTTGCAGCCGAATTTGAGTACCACGGCTTTGTGCGGGATGACTTTGTGGTTAGTGGCTTTGGCGGCGGGCTTGCCTTACTTGCAGTTGGGCGCAACGGCTATGGGCGGAATGCTTTTGGCGGTTTTAAGTATTAGTTTTAGGGAATACCAGCGCCGCCGGATTATGTCTTTTCTCAATCCTTGGGCCGATCCGATGCAAGACGGCTATCAGTTGATTCAAAGTCTGCTGGCTGTGGGTTCAGGGGGCATTTGGGGTGTGGGTTTGGGGATGTCGCAGCAAAAGTTATTTTATTTGCCGATTCAGTACAGCGATTTTATTTTTGCTGTGTTTGCTGAGGAGTTTGGTTTGGTGGGAGGTTTCTCGCTGTTGCTGATGTTGGCGGCTTACGGTACGGTGGCTTTGAGGGTGGCGATGAGGGCGCGGAATGTTGAGTCTCAGTTGGTGGCGATTGGGGTAATGGTGGTGATGGTGGGACAGTCGCTGCTGAATATTGGGGTGGCGACGGGGGTTTTGCCGACTACGGGTTTGCCGCTGCCGTTTTTTAGTTACGGGGGTTCTTCGATGTTGGCGAGTTTGTTGTTGTCGGGGTTGCTGATTCGGGTGGCTAGGGAGAGTTCTGAGGCTGATGTGGTTTCTTTGGATGGACGCAGGGAGAAGCCGGGAAAGCCGAATTTGCGATCGAACAACGCCACTTCACAAACTGAATAATTTGTCAATAGTAAACAAACCAGATTTTTGGAAAAAACCGGGTTTGTTTATTTACTCTCGAACTACTGGCAGAATACCAATTTATAGCAACCGCTCTGGTAGCGAAGAACACGAATGTTGAGAAAAGCAGAAGTAGGCGCTCTTAAGGCGGTTCGGGAGTTATATCGCAGGAGATGAAGGTCGATCGACTATTTCCGCCCGTCACCCTTATTTGGCGGCTCTTCTTGTTTTTCTTGAGGTTTAGCTGTGATGTTAGCTAATTCTTTTTTGTCGGGTTGCGGTGTTTCTGGAGTTGAGTTAGCCATTGAGTTTTTTCCTAAATAGATGCACCGCTTAATGATATCTTTTCTGGCTACAAATGTATTGCTGTAGATAGGGGGAGGAAAATCAAGACAGACAATTTGATTTGGGCTTTAATATTAGACAGCATTATGTAGATGCAAATGGCTGTCGCTTGCTATACTGCTGGAGGGTTGCAGCCAAACAAATCGGAGGCGGACGCAAAAACACCTTTGTTAAGAATTAAATGCCGAGATGGCGAGCTCGAACGATTAACCCTTGCTGCTGCAATTTTTCCAGCATTCGCGTTACTGTTACCAGAAAGAATTGGTTTAAAGCCTCTCCCTTGTAGGGAGAAATTAAAAGAAGACTATTTATTAGTCCAATCCTCTTCCTTCCAGTTAGAGGTCGCTATCTTGCAGTCAACAGTCAACAGTCAACAGTCAACAGAACCGCGTCATGCAAATCGCATTAGCAATATCTTGATGTGTCAAGCGGATGCTCAAACCAGAGGCCTCTCAAAAGTTATGAAACTGCAAAAAATTGGATTGTCGGGACTCATCTCAATCTTAGCGGGGCTGACTGTAGGCGAGTTTCGGTTTATCCCTAATTCTCAATTTAAAATCATCAATTCTCAGGCCTTGGCTCAAACCCAAGCTCAGCAAGCCGAAGCAGACCGACTGTTAAAGGAAGGGATTCAGCAGTATGATATTAGTCAATTTCAAGCTGCATTGCAGTCTTGGCAACAGGCACTAATAATTTATCTAGAAATAAAAGACCGCCAAGGCGAAGGGTGGGCTCGGGGAAGTCTGGGAATTGCTTACGATTCCCTCGGCGACTACGCCAAAGCGATCGAGTACGCCCAGCAGTCGTTGGCGATCGCCCGAGAAATTAAAGACCGCGAAAGCGAGGGGACAGCTCTGGGAAGTCTGGGAATTGCTTACGATTCTCTCGGCGACTACGCCAAAGCCATCGAGTACGCTCAGCAGTGGTTGGCGATCGCCCGAGAAATTAAAGACCGCGAAAGCGAGGGGACAGCTCTGGGAAATCTGGGAAATGCTTACCGTAACCTCGGCGACTACGCCAAAGCCATCGAGTACGCTCAGCAGCAGTTGGCGATCGCCCGAGAAATTAAAGACCGCTACAGCGAGGGGACAGCTCTGGGAAATCTGGGAAATGCTTACCGTAACCTCGGCGACTACGCCAAAGCCATCGAGTACGC
>NZ_JAUBRJ010000020.1:4166-20004 GCF_036701805.1 Microcoleus sp. N3A4 | reverse complement strand
TCAGCAGTGGTTGGCGATCGCCCGAGAAATTAAAGACCGCCGAAGCGAGGGGGGGGCTCTGGGAAATCTGGGACTTGCTTACCTTTCCCTCGGCGACTACGCCAAAGTCATCGAGTACGCTCAGCAGCAGTTGGCGATCGCCCGAGAAATTAAAGACCGCCAAAGCGAGGGGTCTGCTCTGGGAATTCTGGGAATTGCTTACTTTTCCCTCGGCGACTACGCCAAAGCGATCGACTACCAACAGCAGTCGTTGGCGATCGCGCGAGAAATTAAAGACCGCGAAAGCGAGGGGAAAGCTCTCGGAAGTCTGGGAATTGCTTACCTTTCCCTCGGCGACTACGCCAAAGCGATCGACTACGCTCAGCAGTGGTTGGCGATCGCCCGAGAAATTAAAGACCGCCAAAGCGAGGAGACGGCTCTCAACAATCTAGGATTCGCTCTCTCCAAATCTGGCAATCTCCCTGCTGCAGAGAAAACCCTACTTGATAGTATTAAAGTTTCGGAATCTCTCCGTGCTGGATTAGGCGATGTCAATAAAGTGTCAATCTTTGAAACTCAAACTAACCCCTACCTCACTTTACAAGAAGTCTTCATTGCTCAGAAAAAAACTAATGACGCTTTAGAAATTGCCGAACGGGGTAGGGCCCGAGCTTTTGTGGAGTTATTGGCATCTCGCCAAGCCCCATCTGCATCTGTCCCAACTACTATCAACCCCCCCAATATCCAGCAAATTCAACAAATCGCTAAAGAGCAAAACGCTACCCTCGTCGAGTATTCCATTATTAGGAATGAAGCCCTCTATATTTGGGTCATCAAGCCGACTGGTGAAATTACCTTTCGCTCCGTTGACCTCAAATCTCTCAACATCAATCTACCCGAAGCCAGCGAAGAGACAAGAGTATCTGCTGCTACCGGGAGGAGAGGATTAAACGAGCAAGATACCGCCTTAGCTGAGATGATTCGCGGCACTCGCGATGCTCTGGGTGTATTGGGGGACACTGCCAATAAACAAACAG
Organism: Microcoleus sp. N3A4; assembly: GCF_036701805.1. Taxonomy (NCBI): domain Bacteria; kingdom Bacillati; phylum Cyanobacteriota; class Cyanophyceae; order Oscillatoriales; family Microcoleaceae; genus Microcoleus; species Microcoleus sp. N3A4. The sequence continues at coordinate 18,988 of NZ_JAUBRJ010000020.1, read as the reverse complement.
CTAATTCCCCTACTTCTACCACTGCTAATTCTCGGATAATCTACCCCAAATTACAGCACAGTTATCAACTACTCATTCAACCCATTGCCGATATTTTACCTACTGACCCGAATGCTCCTGTCATCTTCATTCCCCATCAATCCCTGTTTTTAGTTCCCTTTGTCGCTTTACAAGATCCGACTGGTCAATATCTGATTGAAAAACATACTATCCTCACTGCTCCCGCCCTGCAAATTTTGCAGTTCACCCGCCAATCGCGGCAAAAAGTCCGACAACTTTCTCTCCAAAATAACCTCGTCGTCGGCAATCCAACCATGCCCAAAATTGGCACCCCGCCGCAGCAATTACTTGCCTTACCGGGCAGCGAACAGGAAGCAATTACAATTGCCCAACTTCTGAATACTAAACCGATTACAGGCTCTCAAGCGACTAAAGCATCGATTGTTCAACAGATGCTAAAAGCCCGGATTATTCATCTGGCAACTCACGGATTACTCAATGAAGTGAAGAGGCGAGATTTACCGGGAGCGATCGCCCTGGCTCCATCAGGAAATGATGACGGATTGCTGACTTCGAGCGAAATTTTGGATTTAAAATTAAATGCTGAATTAGTGGTATTAAGTGCTTGCAATACTGGCCGAGGAAAACTCACAGGTGATGGTGTGCTTGGATTATCTCGTGCTTTAATTAGTGCTGGAGTTCCTAGTATTATTGTTTCTCTGTGGTCAGTACCCGATGCTGCGACAGGGGAATTAATGGCAGAATTCTATCGCCAATTACAGCAAAACCCGAATAAAGCTCAAGCTTTGCGGCAAGCGATGCTGATGACAATGAAGATGCACCCAACTCCGCAAGATTGGGCGGCGTTTACGCTGATTGGCGAAGCAGAATAAGATTTTTTTCGGCGCTTGCTACACAGCTTGAGGGTTGCAGCCAAACAAATCGGAGGTGGAGGCAAAAACATCTTTGTTAAGTATTAAATGCCGATCGCCATCTCGACTGATTAACCCTTGCTGCTGCAATTTTCCCAGCATTCGAGTGACAGTCACCCGCGTTGTACAAATAGCATTAGCAATATCTTGATGGGTTAAGCGAATAGTCAAGCGAGTGCCTTCAACTACAGGCTGACCGAAGTCCTGTTGCAATAATAGCAGTAGCTGATACAAACGGTCATCTACTCGCCGCTGTCCGGCGATCGCTAAAATTGCTTCCATTTGCCGCAGCCGCCTTACCATTTGAGGCAGCAACTCGTGAGACAATTGAGGAGAAGCTTCGATTTCCACCATAGAATACCACATCAAATAAATATCTGATGTCGCCGTAGCTCGGTAAGTCTGCAAGCTTGTCAACCACAAACCGAAGCACATCGAAGGCCCAACCCAACCCAAAAGTCCTTCTTCCCCGGTTGGATAAAGCGTACTCAGTTGTGCTAGACCTTGACAGACTCGCCAAAGGCCTTGCGACATCATTGGAATGGTTTCGCCCTTAGCATAAAAATGCAAGTTTCGAGTCGCTCCTGTGTTATGCTGGATTTCCGCTAAAAGTGCTTTGGATGTTGGTGGCATATCCGTTATTTCCAGCTAAAAAAGATTTGTCTGAGACCTACGCCTCTCACTCTAGCCGACAAAGGTAAAGGTTTGGTAATCGTCTGGTTAGCGGCAAGATAAGCTTTAGTCATTAGTCATAAGTTGTCAGTGACAAGACAAGAGAAAGCAAGACAAGAAAAGAGATGGTGTTCGTATTGCTTGTAAGGCTTGCCATACTGGTCATCAAACAACGTTCGCAATATATTTCAACCGTAATTTGACTCAGGATGTTTGCCTAAAAGCCGCAGTTGCCGTTCAGTAGCAGTAGCAATAATTTCTGGGTTAAACTGCCACGGCCAAGGCGAAAATTTCTGCGCGATGTTGCGGTGGGAATAATGCACTTGCAGTAAATAGCGAGTTCGATCGACTGTGGTATTTTTGCCGCCGGAGTGCCAAATTTCACTGCGGAAAAATAACACATCTCCTGCTTTGCACAAAACTGGTTCTGGAGAGTTCCCGTTCCAAGTTTCTTCCCCGCGATCGGGTTTGCGACCAGATTTGTGACTGCCAGGAATAATGTAGGTAGGACAGAGGTCTTCTGTGATGTCGCTGAGATAGAAATGGGCCGTACAAATCCATACTGGCAGTTGAAAAGTGCGATCCTCTCCGAGGGCTGCGCTAACGGCAAACACGCTTTCGGGCACGGGTACAAACACCTGATCGACGTGGACGCGCCAACCGTCATAACCGGGCCCGCTTTTCCACGCAGTCATGCCGATAATATGGCAATCGCTGCCCATTAATGCTTCTGCTAATTCAATTATACCCGGTCGATCGGCATAGGAAAGCCACAGCCGATCGCGATTAAAAACGCACTTAAAATGCTCGTTCAATTCACTCCAACTGCTGCCGTCGAGTCCGAAGGGTTGCAGGCGATCGAGTGCTTCCCTAGCCCGCGCCACTTCCGACGGACTGAGCACACCGGGAATCAGCGCAAAACCATCTTCGCGCACCGCATCTACCGCCCCCGCTGTGTCGAAAAGGTCACAAGTATTTTGCCGATAGCTGAAAACTTCGCTTAACGTGCTTGCGTTCATAATTCAAATCACAGTAAAATTATTAGCTACTATTAAATTAACACTTAGCACAGTTTAAGGGCTGACCCGCATGGGCGAGAAACCCGGTTTCCACGAAACTTTGGCGATTAGTAACTAGAAATCTACGAATAAACCGGGTTTCTGAGGTCAGTGTAGACTGTAATTGTCATTGATGTGTAAGTCCTGTCTGGTATAATTGAAAGCTCTGATTTGGGGATAAATCAAATGAAATACCAACCAGAACCAACAGCATTAAATCAAGCCCGTGCCGCCTTCCAAAAAATCTGGGGATACGACGACTTTCGGCCGCCCCAAGGAGAAATAGTCGGCAGTTTATTAGCAGGTAAAGATACAATAATAATTATGCCGACAGGTGGCGGCAAATCAATCTGCTTTCAACTGCCAGCTTTGTTGCAAACAGGCTTAACTTTGGTAGTTTCGCCGTTAGTTGCACTGATGGAAAATCAAGTGCAAGAATTGCGCGATCGCACTCTCCCTGCTTCCCTCTTGCACAGTCAATTGCCAACACAGCAGCGCCGACAAACTCTGCAATCGCTGCAACAAAACAAATTAAGATTGCTGTACCTGTCTCCCGAAACATTACTCAGTAAACCAGTTTGGGAAATTATCAGTCAGCCGCACATCCAAATCAACGGTTTAATATTAGATGAAGCTCACTGTTTAGTGCAGTGGGGCGATACATTTCGACCTGCTTACCGCCGTTTGGGCGCAGTGCGATCGGCTTTGTTGAAAGCTAAACCAGCAAACAGTAAAATTGCGATCGCAGCTTTCACCGCTACCGCCAACCCGGAAGCACAGCAGACAATCAAAAATGTCTTGCAACTGCAAAAACCCGAAGCATTTCTGCTAAGTCCCTACCGTTCCAATCTGCACCTGCAAGTGCAAACAGTCTGGACGCCGAGAGGACGCAAGCAGCAGTTATTGAATTTTATCAAAGAGCGACCAAAACAAGCAGGTTTAGTCTACGTCCGCACTAGAAAAGATAGCGAAAACTTGACGGATTTGTTGGAAGCAGCAGGCTATGAAACAGCAGCATATCATGCAGGTTTAAGTCCTGAATCACGGCGAAAAATAGAAACAGCTTGGCTGAACAATGAGCTTAAATTTGTGACTTGTACCTCAGCATTCGGGATGGGAATTAACAAGCCCGATGTCCGGTGGGTTGTTCACTTTCAAGCACCTTTGCTATTATCGGAATACATTCAGGAAATTGGTAGAGGCGGACGCGATGGCAAATCTGCGATCGCCCTGACATTAATTAGCGAACCGACGGGTTTGCTTTATCCCGAAGACAAACAAAGAGCACAATTTTTTCAAGATAAATTGCGATCGCAATACCGAGAAGCTCAGCAATTAGCCAAAAAACTGCCAGTTAAAGGCGATATAGAAGCAGTTTGTCGCGAATTTCCCGAAAGCGCGATCGCCCTTTCGATTCTCCACAGCAGCGGACAATTAACATGGCAAGATCCTTTTAATTATGTTATCAATAAATCTGCACAGCAAAAAGCCGAAAAACAAAACTTTAGCGCAGCGGAAGAAATGGTAAAATATTTGAAACATCGGCAGTGCAGGTGGCAATTTTTGCTGCAAGCTTTTGGCTTTGCAAATGAGGCGAAATCTATGCGGTGCGGGCACTGCGATAATTGTCGGTGATTTTAGATTTAGTGATTTTAGATTTAGATAATTCGGCGGTTGAAACCGCTTATTGTCAAACAAAGTCCGCCTCCGCAGACTAAGAAATAAAAAGAAAGTAAATGATAGAAATAGACACCGAACAAATGTATACAGTCGAAAATACAGGGGAATTTAATCAAAATAATGTCAATCAGCGATTAGATATTTGGCTGTCAAACCAGATACCGGACTTATCCCGATCGCGAATCCAAACTCTCATATCACAAGGCAACGTCAAAGTCAACGACGAAACCTGCACCTCGAAAAAAATATCAGTAAAAACGGGCGATCGCATCCACCTCACTTTACCCGAAGCCCAGCCCACTTCCTTGCAGGCCGAAGCAATTCCCCTCGACATTCTCTACGAAGACGACAGCCTAATGATCATCAACAAACCAGCCGGATTAGTCGTCCATCCAGCCGCCGGACATCAAGACGGTACATTAGTCAACGCTCTGTTAGCGCACTGTCCCTTAGCAGAAATAGGCGGAGTTCAGCGGCCGGGAATCGTGCACAGATTAGACAAAGATACAACAGGTGCGATCGCGATCGCCAAAACCGACATCGCCCACCAACACCTGCAAGCCCAACTCAAAGCCAAAACCGCCCGCCGCGAATATTTAGGCATAGTTTACGGCGCTCCCAACACCGAAACAGGCACAATAGACCTACCCATCGGACGGCATCCCACAGACCGCAAAAAAATGGCAGTAGTACCAGTAGAAAAAGGCGGTCGCCCCGCAGTTACTCACTGGACAATCAAAGAAAGAATTGGCAACTATTGCTTAATCCACTATCAATTAGAAACCGGCCGCACCCATCAAATTCGGGTGCATACAGCCGAAATAAAACATCCCATTGTCGGCGACCCGATGTACAGTTCCAACCGTTCCATCGGCGTCAATTTAACCGGACAAGCCCTCCACGCATGGCGGCTGACATTGCAGCATCCAATCTCGGGAGAATTAATAGAGGCGATCGCACCTTTACCCGATCAATTCAACACCCTGTTAAAAATATTGCGCCTGCGAACTCATATTTGATGTCTCGGGCATCGGGCATCGGGCATCGGGCATCGGGCATCGGGCATCGGTAATAGGGAGAATGACTAATGACTGCTGATACCAAATCCGAGTTGGTCATCCTCTTTATGATTAACTATCCGTCATTGCGAGGAACGAAGCAATCGCTTAGTCTCTGCGATTGCTTCGTTCCTCGCAATGACAAATAATACCAAAAAAGGGGTAGTAAATCCGCATTTGGTATGACTACTGCCAACTGCCAACTGCCAACTGCCAAGTGCCAAGTGCCAACTGCCAAGTGCCAAGTGCCAAGTGCCAACTGCCAACTGCCAAGTGCCAAGTGCCAACTGCCAACTGCCAACTGCCAAGTGCCAAGTGCCAACTGCCAACTGCCAACTGACAAAAAAATATGAGTCCTAAGTTTTGGATTCCAAGTTTAGCAAAAAACTCAAACCTCAAAACTCAAGACTCAAAACTCTTTCAGCCTAAAAGCCGATCGATTCAGTCGATCGCCCGACACAAATAATTGCATCAGAAAGCATCAATTACCGGCGACGGGGAACCATCGTCTCGATATTGATATTAGCCAGAGGAACGCGCTGCGGCGGAGTAGCAGGCATAGACAGATTGCGCGCCATACCCAGATAATTTGCCGGATCGCCAGCCTTGGGCTGCTGCTCTTGAGGAACAAAACGGCGCACGCTTGTCTGCCAAATCATTTGAGGGAAACCGAGCTGCGAGCGGTGGTACTCACCGTAGCGAGGCGTCTTCAAGTTGAAAGGCGTTTCGCCTCCAACTCGCTGAGGCAAAATTCGGCGCTGCTGGTAAGGCACTGTATCGTAGCCGAACTTATTCAGGTACTCATCGCTATTGACCAACTCGTCAATAAAGCCTTGAGGCCCCTTAGTGGCTACTACGATCGACCAAGCAATCTTTTCGCGCTCGCTGTACACATCCCGGCCCAAAATGCGCTGCACGCACATTTCCACAAATCGGTAGTTGCTGTTAGTTTGGTAATTCCGTTCCAAGAAAGGAGCCGAAGTCGCCAAACCGCGAATAAAATCCCGCACCGTAATTTGGCCGAACTTGAGTTGCGACTCCAAAAACTTTTGGCGGTTGCTCTTGAGGATTTGGTGTTCGCTGTAAATCTGGCGATATCCAGCCCAAATCAAATTTTCCATGTCTCCAGACGAGAGCACATTTTCAGTTGTGAAAATTCTCGGCTGCTCGTCGCTCCCTGTTTCATAACCAGCTACGCGCTGGTTTTGGCTTTTGGGGGCGTAGTTTATCAAAGGTAGCGCCACGTTAAAATCTCCGTTATCTCAAATTTCAGAAATAGTTGACACCGCGAGCTGCCAGCATAACGGATACAACTAACCAACATACAGATTAGGGGATTCCCGCAATCTAAATCTGATTTTCCTGAATTTTTGCAACAATCTGTAACATTTGTTGACTTTGGGGAAGTCAGCAGTCAGCAGTCATTAGTCATTAGTCATCGGAATTATAAGCGCGCTCACGTCGTCTCGCTCGCGGCATGGATCGCGAGCGAGACGCTCGCACTGACATCATCCAAATATATGATTCCGATGCAACCGGAAACGATATGACTAATGACCAACACCCAACAGCCAAATTACCAGCCCAGAGCCGAATAAAACTCGCTGGCGGGTACTTGAACTCCTGCTGCTTCTGATGTTGCATCCGAGTCCGGTTTCACCCGAATTTCGGTGCAAAAAGTCGAAGTGCTGAAACCGCCAAAGCGCTTTACCGTACTCGTCCGCATCCGCACGTTCGGATTAGCAAACCAAAAACGCTCGATCGAACTCATCGTCTCGTATTCCGTAATCAGCAGCAGCCCATCCTCATCATCCATCTCAAAACGGCCAGCCACCGGCACAATTTCCGCATAGCCGCGTTCCCGCAACATCAAACCCTGCCGAGGATTTTCAGGATCGGGGACGATCGCGAACACCGTAGACCCTTTATGATTCTCATCATCCTTATCCCACGCCATCGAGCCGTGCCAAGTCACAAAAGCCCCCCCAGCAGCCCGGCTCGGATCGACTTCGTGCATCTGGCAAATCTCGGCGACTCGCGCGTCATCCGCACCCAGCGCCGTTACCTGAATATTTGAATCTCCAATCTCCGCTTGGCGGAAAGCAAGGTGGTGAGTGCTGCGCTGCGATCGCCACTCCCCAGCACTGCTCTGAAAAAACTCCATTGCATTCATACAAACTATCTCCTTTGGCTTATGCTTCCCGGTCTTGACGCCTTTTTATGATAAGGCTCCCCCCACTTAGATGTACTTTTGCTACACAAATTAGTCTCAAAATGTGTACTTTGGACATATTGTCAAGTGAATGTTATGATAGTTTACAATATAGGAGACACAACAAATCCTGCGAAACGTCATTCCGATCGATCTCGCATCGATCTCAGCAAACTGGAGGAGCTATTTATGGATATGCCTACAACCAGCCTCAGCATGGAACAGCAGTTCAAACTACAAGTCCTGAGCGAACAAGTCAAAAGCTTAAGCCTAGATCAAGCTCAGGAATACTTGCTTGAAGTTATGCGACAAAATATGGTCAAAGAAAACCTGTTAAAATATTGGATGAAGAAAATGTGATAGCTTCGAGAATTTCTTCACAAAAATCAGTGGCTTGTATCTGCAAAAAGTACGATCGAGCTTTTAATCATAAAATTTAGAATCCCGCTTTCTCCAAGAAAGCGGGATTCTAAATTTACAAAAGTTTTACGTGGTTTTTTTGTCGCTACCAGACTCAGCAAATTAAATATTTTTAGTCTCTTAGAGAGGGACTTCGTTTGTGTAGCGACAGGTTTCAACCTGTCGGGGAATCAACCAAAACGGCCGCTCACATAATCTAAAGTAGACTCTTCCTTCGGACTTTGGAAAATCACCTCGGTTTTGTCACACTCCACAAGATAGCCAAACCGCTTCCCATCGTCAGAAAGTTTAGCATTGAAAAAAGCAGTTAGGTCAGAAACCCGAGAAGCCTGCTGCATATTGTGAGTAACGATCACGATCGTATACTTCTCCTTGAGTTCCCGCATCAACTCCTCAATCTTAATCGTAGAAATCGGGTCAAGAGAAGCGCAAGGTTCATCCATTAACACTACATCAGGATTAATCGCGATCGCCCTAGCAATACACAAACGCTGCTGCTGGCCACCCGAAAGAGAAAAACCGCTTTGCTTCAACTTATCCTTCACCTCATCCCACAAATAAGCTTGGCGGAGCGACTTCTCCACCAACTCATCCATATCCCCCTTATAATTGTTCACCCTCGCACCGTAAGCAATATTGTCATAAATCGACTTCGGGAAAGGATTCGGCTTTTGAAATACCATCCCAATCTTGCGGCGCACCTCTACAGCATCAATATCAGGAGCGTAAAGATTTTGACCGTAGTAATCAATTCTACCCTCTAAACGAAAACCGTTAACTAAATCGTTGAGGCGGTTAAAACATCGCAGAATTGTACTTTTACCGCAGCCAGACGGCCCAATCAAAGCAGTAATGCGATTTTTAGGAATCTCCATACAAACATTTTTAACCGCGTGAAAAGCGCCGTAAAAAATATTGATATTTTCAGTCCGTAAAATTGTTTCCGTTTGCTTGTCCAAGTCCATCATCATACAGGTAACAATCCTCTCAATTTTTACAAAATAAGCCGAAAATGTTATTGGTTATTGGTTATTGGTTATTGGTTATTGGTTATTGGTTATTAGCCTTACCCAGCGACTAACTAATAACTAATAACTAATAACTAATGACTAATGACTAATGACTAATGACTTCAATACACTTTTTGGCGAGTAGCCCAGCGAGAAAGAATACTCGTCAGCAAAACCATAAGCACCAAAATCAAAGATGCAGCCCAAGCCAATTCTTTCTGTGCCTTAAAAGGAACCGTTGCAAAGTTGTACACCAAAACCGAAAGACTCGGAGTTGGTTTATCAAATCCTGCCGGCCAAAAAGGCGAATTCAGCGCCGTAAAAATCAAAGGAGCAGTTTCTCCAGCAGCGCGAGCAATTGCCAGCGTCACACCGGTTAAAATAGCCGGAATTGCCGCAGGCAAAACCACCTGCAACACCGTTTGATAATTAGAAGCACCTACACCAACTGACGCCCATCTAATATCTTGCGGGACGATTTGTAGAGCTTCGTCAGTAGTCCGCACAATCGTGGGCAACATCAGCACTGCCAGCGCCGCGCCCCCTGCAATTGCGGAAAAACCTCCCATATTTACTACGAACAAACCGTAGGCAAATACCCCTGCAATAATCGAAGGAACGCCGCTGAGGACATTAGTAGCAAAGCGCACCCAGCGAGCTATTTGACCGCTGCTGAACTCCGACAAATAAACTGCTGCCAATACACCAAAAGGAACAGCAATGAGAGAAGCAATTCCTACGGTCATTAACGTACCGACAATTGCATTAGCGATACCGCCTCCCGACAGTCCGGGCGGGGGCGGCAGCTTGGTAAACAAGTCTAAATTCAGGCGGTTAAAACCTTGTACGGTGACGTAGGAAAGCACTGCAAACAAAGGTAGCAGACACATTACCAGACAAGATCCAGCCAGTACAGTCATCGCCAGATTAAACAGCGCTTGGGGGCTGTTTTTAACCTTCTTCAAACTGCCTGTTTTCGATACCAAAGGATTCTCATCGGAGACGCTATTTGACATAAACTAAAACTATGTAGGAAATTGCGGCAAACTTCTAGTTGTACTTCGCTCTTACTTGAGAAACAATCCACTCTGCCAAGATATTAACAATCAGCGTCAGAATAAACAGAATTAGCCCAGTGTACATCAGAGCTGCTACTTGCAAGCCAGAGGCTTCGGCAAATTGATTTGCCATCAGAGAAGCAATAGTATTTGCAGGAGCTAGCACAGAAGCACTTAACTGATTGGAATTGCCAATTAACAGAGTTGCCGCCATTGTTTCTCCCATCGCGCGGCCGAGCCCGAGCATAATTCCGCCGACAATGCCGGAGAAAGCCGCCGGTACTAGCACTCTAAAAATTGTTGTCCAGCGAGTGGCTCCCAAACCCAGAGATGCTTGTCGCAATTCGGGGGGAAGACTTGCCAAAGAGTCGCGGGAAATAGCAGTAATAATTGGCAAAGTCATGATGCCCAAAATTACTCCGGCTGGTAGCATTCCCGGGCCAACTGGCGGAGTGCTAAAAATTGGCAGCCATCCGAAGTTACCGTTGAGAAACTTTCCGATGTTGCTAATAATGGGAATCAATACAGCAATTCCCCACAAACCGTAGACTACGCTGGGAATGGCGGCTAAAAGTTCTACTAAAAAAACCAAAGCTGTTCGCACTGGCAGCGGCAAAAAATCTTCGCTCAAGAAGATGGCAGTCCCTACTCCTAATGGTACTGCAATTAGGAGCGCGATCGCCGAACTGACGATCGTCCCGTAAATCATCGGCAGCGCCCCGTACTCTTCTTTAACCGGATTCCAGCTACTGCTAAATAGAAATCCCAAACCGTACTGTTGAATCGCAGGTAAAGCTCTGTAAGCAACCGTGAGCGCGATTACCACCAAAATTACACCAACTCCTATTCCCAAAACCCGTGTGAGCCAGATAAAGCCTTGGTCTAAGGATTTTTCGGCTTGAGAGCGCGATCGGCTCTGTGATTGAGCGCTGTTATTATCTGAAATCATCATAGACAAAAATCCCAAAAAACAGTGTAAATGAAAATAGTAATTTTAGGAAAAAGCTAGCTGGAAGGAAGCAGAAAGAAAAACCATAAATAAAATCAAAGAGGGGCGGGTCGAGCTGCTAACTTTTCAACCAGTATCTCTGGTAAAACCCACACTTTTTATTTTGAAAATCGTGGGGGCGGGTTTATGAGATTATCGATCTCAGGCAATTACGATTGGTGAAACCCGCCCCTACAGAAATATCTCTCTTCCTTCTTCCTTTTTTCCCTCTGCCAACTGTCAACCGACAACAGTCAACAGTCAACTGCCAACCGACAACAGTCAACCGACAACAGTCAACAGTCAACAATTACTATTTGCCAATCTCAATCTTGTAGTCGGGGCTGATACCATCGGCTGCCAAAGCAACTTTTTCTTTGACGCTTTGGGGCAGAGGAACGTAGCCCAATTCGGAACTAACTTTTTGACCTTCTGTCAAGCCGTATTCAACCATTGCCTCGATTGCTTTAGCTTTGTTGGGGTCAGTAACTGTTTTGGGTACGAGCATCCAAGTGTAGGTGACAATTGGATAGGATTGAGCGCCTTCGGGGTCTTCGATAAATGCTCGCAGGTTTTCCGGCAGAGGCACAGTCGCTAGAGCTTGAGAAGCTGACTCGTCGGTAGGCGCGACAAAGCTGCCTGCTTTGTTTTGCAAAGATGCAAATTTGACGTTGTTGTTTTTGGCGTAGCCGTATTCTATGTAGCCGAGGCTGCCTGCAGTTTGCAGGATTTGAGCTGTGACGCCTTCGTTGCCTTTTGCGCCTACGCCTACAGGCCACTGTACTGTTTTGCCGTCGCCTACTGCTGCTTTCCAGTCGGGGCTGATGGCACTCAGGTGTTTGGTGAACACGGCGGTGGTACCGCTACCGTCGGAACGGTGGACGATGGTGATGGCTTGGTCTGGCAATTTAGCATCGGGATTGGCCGCTGCAATTTTGGGGTCGTTCCACTTGGTAATTTTACCAGCGAAGATATCTGCGTAAACGTCTCTAGGCAGTTTCAGTTCGGGTAAGTCTGGCAGGTTGTAGCCGATGACGATGCTGCCGGCTGTCATGGGCAGTAAGAGCACGCCTTTGTCCGCTGGAACTTTGGCGATTTCATCGTCTTTCATGGCGGTGTCGCTGGCTCCAAAGTCTACTGTGCCTTTGGTAAATTGTTCGACTCCGGCGCCGCTGCCTACTGATTGATAGTTAATTTGTACTTTGGGGTTGATTTTGTTGAAGTCTTGAAACCAACGCTGGTAGAGGGGGGCGGGGAAGGATGCACCTGCTGCGGTGATGGCTACATCTGAGGCTAGGGCGAGTTTGCTGGGGGCTGCTGTGCCGGTGGCTGCAACGGGGGAAGCGCCGGGGGATGCTGCGGTGTCGCCGGGGCTGGGGCTGCTGCTGGTTGTGCTGCCGCCGCCGCAAGCTGCTAAGCTGAGGGCGATCGCCATAGCGGAAATTGCTGTAGTCAGACGGTTTGGATTAATCAAGTTGAGACGAAAAAGCATAGGTATAAAAAATCTGCGATCGTTATATCGGTGTCCCGCATCAGCATAGCGCGCAAAAGTAAAGGTTAGGTTAAGAATCTTTACACTTAATCGCAATTTAATATTAATTAATATTAAATAAAAATCGTTGATGAGCTTGACAATTGTGAGGTTATAAGATAAGGGCAGGATAAATGGGTAAGTAAACAAGCATTCGATCGCCCGATCGCGAAAAATTCCCCATTAAATTATCACAAGAGCGAGGCTTGAGAACCAGAAAACCATACAATGGTGGTTGTTTTGACGGTAGTGCTAGTATTGAGAATTTAAAAGCTGCGGGCATTCAAGCTTGCATCTGACGAATGCCTTCTGCCTTATACGTTCTTGTGAATGCCGTTTGATGATAATGCCTGCTCCTATTGAATTAATCTGGGCTTTTATTGGTTTGCTCCTGACGATAGGAGGCACTTTTTTGCCTGCATCTGTCACAATTCCGATCGGGTTGTGGGACGATCGAGGCCTTCAGGCGTACTCTTTAGGTGTTACCTATCAAATTGGAGCCGTCTTGCTAGTAGGCTGCATGGGGGGGAAAAATGCTGCTGCTCTCTCGCAAATTGCCTATTTGGCATTAGGATTAACTTTGTGGCCAGTTTTTTCTCAAGGCGGCGGCATCGGCTATCTCAAAGAAGCGAGTTTTGGGTATTTGCTGGGTTTTGTGCCTGGTGCTTGGGTGTGCGGCTGGGTGGCTTTTAAGGTGGCTTCGCGGCTGGAATCTATGGCTTTTAGCTGTTTGTGCGGTTTGTTCACTGTTCACGCGATCGGCTTAATTTATCTAATTTTTACTTACTTGCTGCCTCCGGCCAAAAAAACACCTTTATTCGATGAGATTCTTAAATATTCAATTTATCCTCTGCCGGGACAATTGGCAGTAGTTTGTGCGATCGCAGTGCTGTCATTTACTTTACGCCGCTTGATGTTTTATTAATAGCGAAGAAGGAAGTTCGGCAACGGATGTAACGGATGTAAAGGATAGAAGGAAGAAGGAAGAAGGAAGGAAGAAGGAAGAAGGAAGAAAGAAGAAGGAAGGAAGGAAGGAAGGAAGGAAGGAGGAAGAAGGAAGAAGGAAGAGGTAACTGGTAATTGTGCAAAATAAGGTTATACTATACTTTGCACAACGGGAGAGTCATCTCGCTGTGGCTGGGATTGCTTTACTGCACTGGATTCTGCTCACAATGACACGTGAGATTGGAGTAAATTCTCTCATGCCCGATGCCCCATATTCTATTGCTTAATTCATGCGTTTTAAAAGAAATCCCTTGTTCTGGATTGCTGCTGTTATCAGTTTAGTTTTAGACCACCTGACTAAGTTTTGGGTGGTACAAAATTTTGACTTGACGGTTCCTCCGCAGACGCAGCCGCTGTTACCCGGGGTGTTTCACTTCACTTATGTTGTTAATACCGGTGCGGCTTTTAGTTTGTTCAGCAATGGCGGGGCGATTTGGTTGCGCTGGCTGTCTTTGGGCGTTAGTGTGGGATTGATTGTGCTGGCTTGGTTCGGGCCGCGAATTAACCGCTGGGAACAAGCTGGCTACGGTTTGATTTTGGGGGGAGCACTGGGTAACGGGATCGATCGATTTGTTTCGGGCCATGTTGTAGATTTTATAGATTTTCGGATCATTAGGTTCCCGGTATTTAATCTAGCCGATGTGTTTATTAATGCTGGGATTATCTGTTTGCTGATTGCAACTTTTCACAGTGCACCGCCGACTCCGAGAACTCAGGACGATCGCGATTCTATTTCACGCTAACTTTGAACAAGTCAATCGATTTTAGATTTTAGATTTTAGATTTTAGATTTTAGATTAACCCACCCACGGGCTGTACCGTTCTCAGGTTTATCGGATGCCCAGCTTTTTTTTGCCGATCGACTGATGAATCCGGCGGCCAGGCAACTACTTGCTTTCGGTCATTTGTCAGTTATCTGTTACCAGAAAATCTAGGTATCAACTTAAGGTTAGAGTCATTTATGAGCTATAATTAGATTTTTTATTGCTAAGGCTAAACTTGCCCGCGATCGAAAGCAATTTGGTCACAAACCCCCGGATTTATCCGTGGGATAAATTCCCTAATCTAAAATCTAAAATCTAAAATCTAAAATCGGATGTCCGTTATCTGTTACCAGAAGGTCTAGGTATCAACTTAAGGTTAGAGTCATTTATGAGCTATAATTAGATTTTTTATTGCTAAGGCTAAACTTGCCCGC
>NZ_JAUBRJ010000020.1:0-4066 GCF_036701805.1 Microcoleus sp. N3A4 | reverse complement strand
GATCGAAAGCAATTTGGTCACAAACTCCCGGATTTATCCGCGGGATAAATTCCCTAATCTAAAATCTAAAATCTAAAATCTAAAATCGGATGACTCCTAACCCATTTGCCCAAGAACGCTTACTATTTGCCCCAGCAACCCCCGATGCTGATGCTATCCCGACTATTTTTGCTTTTCCCAATGAGTACACGGTTGGCATCACCAGTCTCGGCTATCAGATAGTGTGGGCAACTTTGGCTGTGCGATCGGATATTGAAGTGGGCCGTTTATTTACTGATATCCGCGAACAACTTCCCCGACATCCAGAATTACTGGGATTTTCGCTTTCTTGGGAACTAGACTATGTAAATATTCTCAATTTATTGGAATCTTTAGAAATTCCGATATGGGCATTAAAACGAACTGACAATCATCCGATCGTATTCGGGGGCGGCCCGGTTTTTACGGCTAATCCCGAACCTTTTGCAGATTTTTTTGATGTGATTTTGCTGGGAGATGGCGAACATCTTATTGACAATTTTATTGATGCTTGTAAACAAGTCCGTACCGCCGACAGATTAACTAAATTGCGGCATTTAGCCCAAGTTCCGGGAGTTTACGTCCCCAGTTTGTACGAAGTAACTTATCTGGATGCTGCTGAGGGAATTAAATCGATTCAGCCTGTCGATTCTGAAATTCCCAGTGTGGTTGAAAAACAGACTTATCGCGGCAATACTTTATCTGCTTCCACTGTGGTGACAGAAAAAGCGGCTTGGGAAAATATTTACATGGTGGAAGTGGTTCGGAGTTGTCCAGAAATGTGCCGTTTTTGTTTGGCAAGTTATCTGACTTTGCCGTTTAGAACTGCGAGTTTGGAGGATTCGTTAATTCCGGCGATCGATCGCGGTTTAGCTGTGACTAATCGCTTGGGTTTGTTGGGTGCTTCTGTCACTCAGCACCCGGAATTTGAAGCGTTGCTGGATCATTTGAATCATCCGAAATACGACGGCGTGCGGCTGAGTCTTTCTTCGGTACGGACGAATACGGTGACAGTTAAATTGGCAGAAATATTGACAAACAGAGACAGCAAATCTGTGACAATTGCGGTGGAAAGCGGGAGCGATCGCCTCCGCAAAATAGTTAACAAAAAACTCACAAATGACGAAATTATCCAAGCTGCCATCAATGCTAAAGCTGGCGGATTAAAGGGGATTAAACTTTACGGAATGGCGGGAATTCCCGGCGAAGAAATGGAGGATTTAGAGGAGACGGTGGCGATGATGCGGGCGATTAGAAAAGCCGCTCCCGGTTTGCGCTTGACTCTAGGATGCAGCACTTTTGTCCCTAAATCTCACACTCCTTTTCAGTGGTTTGGAGTGAATAAAGATGCGGAGAAGAGGCTGAAGTTTTTAGATAAAGAATTGCGTAAGTTAGGTTTAGAATTTAGACCTGAAAGCTATAACTGGTCTGTAATTCAGGGTTTGCTCTCTAGGGGCGATCGGCGGTTGTCTCGGCTGTTGGAATTAGTGCGGCATTACGGCGATACTTTGGGCAGTTATCGGCGGGCGTTTAAGGAGTTGCGGGGACAGTTGCCGGAGATGGATTTTTATGTTTTTCAAGAGTGGGAATTGGAACAGGTATTGCCTTGGAGTCATTTAAAAGGGCCGCTACCGGAGGCGACTTTGAAGAAGCATTTGGCTGAGGCGATGACTCATACAAAAAAATGTGAAAATTCACTAAGCCCCGTTTAGTAAATTAGATTATAATAGTCTCATGCGTGTCATTAGCCGAAAACGACTAAAAGAATTTTGGGAAACACACCCTAATGCTGAAACAAGTCTTTTGCTGTGGTATCAGCGTAGTTGTGATGCTGAATGGCAAAGTTTAGTAGATATGCGTAAAGTATTTCCTTCTGCTGACTTAGTAGGTAACTTTACGGTATTTAATATTGGTGGCAATAACTATCGGTTAATTGCTTTTATCGATTATGAATACCAGATAGTGTTTGTCCGCTGTGTTTTAACTCATGCAGAATATGATAAGGAGAACTGGAAAAATGACGACTGGTTTAAAAACTCCTAGTAGCTACTATATTGAGATTATCACGACTTTTCCACCGCGTCCAATTACTTGTGAAGCGGAGTTAATCGCTACACAAAATCGGATTGATTCTATTCTGAGTCGGAGCAATCTCACGCAAGACGATCGAGATTACTTAAACGTGTTGGGTACTCTTGTTTATGATTACGAACAAAAATCTGAGCCAATGCCTGTTTTGAAAGGTATTGCACTACTGAAAGCGTTGATGGTTGAAGACAATCTTCAAGAAAAAGATTTGATTGATATTTTTGAATCGGAGTCTTGGGTATCTGAGGTGATCGATCAAAAGCGGGAATTGACCGCGAGTCAAATTCAAAAGTTAGCTAAGTTTTTCCATCTTTCTCCTGTGGCATTTCTTGAGTATAATTAGTTACAAGCATACTGGGATGAGTAACGCACTATAATATAATTATGCCAGAAGTCCAACCGAAAGAAATTCAGCGCTACATAGCCTCAGATGGCAAAATTCCTTACGATCAGTGGTTTGATTCGCTCAGAGATATCAATGCTCAAGCTAAAATTGTATCTAGGCTGAACCGAATTGCTGATGGTAATTTAGGAGAGTATCGCTCCGTAGGGGAAGGCGTATGCGAAATCAAAATTAATTATGGGCCTGGCTACCGAATCTATTTTGGACAAATAGGAATGACAATTGTGATTCTCATCTGCGGAGGCGATAAAAGCACTCAAGACAGAGATATCCGGCAAGCTAAAGAATACTGGACAGATTATAGGAGTTAAGACAATGCCTAAAAGCCTACCTTATCATCCATTTTTGATTGAATCTCTTACAAAAAATCCCGAACTAGCAGCAGCCTATATAACGGCGACTATAGAGGAAATCGACCCGGAACCTGAATTGCTGAAACGAGCTCTGGGCGATGTAGCAGAAGCTCTCGGTCAACCGAAAATGACTCCTGAAGAATATGAATTGCACTTAAAAAAACTGGATAAATTGCTGTCGCAGCAAGGAAATGATGCGATTTACAATCTGGGAACTTGGCTGAATGCTTTGGGATTGAAACTAACTGTTGCTGTTTGTACTGATACAGAGGATAATGATGTTAATGCTGAAATTACGGCGCAATTAACTGTTTAGTAACATAAATAAAAATGCCTAATTTTAGATATTCATCCCTAATTAATTCTGCCGTTGAAACTGTCTGGAAATTTCACGAAAGGCCGGACATTCTGCAAATTTTGACTCCGCCTTGGCAACCGGTGAAAATCATTCGCCGCGAAGGGGGACTCGATGTGGGTGCTATATCAGAATTTCGCCTGTTATTGGGGCCGATTCCTGTAAAATGGGTGGCGACTCACACTGAGTGCGAACAATATCGCTTGTTTGTTGACGAACAAACTGAGGGCCCGATGGCACGTTGGACTCACCGACACGAGTTTACTGCTGAAAATGGCAAGACTAGATTGACAGATGCGATCGCATTTTCGATACCGGGCGGCCCGATTGTCGATTTGCTGTTAGGTTGGTGGGTAAAGATGCGGTTAACAGATATGTTTTGCTACCGCCACGAAGTGACAAAAAGAGAGTGCGAAAAAGATGCAAACAACGGCTGAATATTACTGTGCTTTCTGCGGCGAACCGAGTACAACTTTTGTTGATATCAGCGCCGGTACGGAGCAATCTTATATCGAAGATTGTCAAGTTTGCTGTCGCCCGAATGTTCTGTATGTCAGAATAGATGAAGATACCCTAGATATTGAAATAGATACTGACTATCAAGAATAGCAAAATAAATACTCGGCTTTGGACGCAATTCGGTAGGGACATAATAATATTTATTAGTGTCAGCTTAACGTCAAATGTAGTATCGATATGCTGTTTGACGACTAAACCCTAGATATCCGGGCGCCCCCCTTAAGCAGCGTGGATTAATTGTCAAAAAAAAATCGGCTCTCCTGACTTTATGGTGTATAATGTAACAAACACTACATTTATTATCATGGACTTTTATTTGGACTATATATT
>NZ_JAUBRJ010000151.1:0-3816 GCF_036701805.1 Microcoleus sp. N3A4 | reverse complement strand
TTTAATAATTTTAGAAATCGCGTATTAGCTTGCTTCTCTGATTAGATAAAATTATAACCACAAGTTCAGGAGAGCCGTACAAATTTGTGAAAAAGAATGCAACTCTAAGCAAATTCCCAACCCAGAGAGTGGTAAGTATCCAGCAATTCTTCAATCTCAAATATAAAACCGCAGGACTGGGATTTTGGCAAATCCAGCGTGTCCCTCATAACATAGAGGAATAGCCGCTAACATGGCATCATAGAAACTTGTCCCTCACATAATTGAAATCAATGACTGCTCAAAACTCCCCAGTTTCCCCCGTCACTTGGATAGAAGACCGAGTTCTGCTAATTGACCAAAACCGACTGCCGAAAGAATACGGTGTAGTCGAAATTAGCCGCTGCGAAGATATGGCTGAGGCGATTAAAACTATGATAGTCCGAGGTGCTCCGGCGATCGGGGTAGCAGCAGCTTACGGGATGTATTTGGGGGCGAGGGAAATCGAAACGGGCGATCGCACCGAGTTTTTAACTAAACTAGAACAAGTTGGCGAGTTATTGCGATCGACCCGTCCCACTGCGGTTAATTTGTTTTGGGCGATATCGCGAATGCTCAAAACAGCCGATCGAACTAGCGGTTCCGTCGAACAAATCCAAAAAACTTTGTTAGAAATGGCTAAAACCATTCAAGCAGAAGACTTGCAAACTTGTAAAGATATCGGCGACAA
Organism: Microcoleus sp. N3A4; assembly: GCF_036701805.1. Lineage (NCBI taxonomy): Bacteria > Bacillati > Cyanobacteriota > Cyanophyceae > Oscillatoriales > Microcoleaceae > Microcoleus > Microcoleus sp. N3A4. Next base: position 3,107 of record NZ_JAUBRJ010000151.1, on the reverse strand, counting down.
AGGCTTAGAAGTTCTGCCCGCCACACCCGAAAAATTGAACTTACTAACTCACTGCAATGCCGGTGCATTAGCAACAGCCGGCTACGGAACTGCTTTAGGTGTATTTCGTTCTGCTTGGCGAGAAGGAAGACTCGGAAGAGTTTTTGCAGACGAAACTCGGCCGCGTCTCCAAGGTGCAAAACTCACCACTTGGGAATGCGTGCAAGAAGGAATTCCAGTCACATTAATAGCAGACAATATGGCCGCTCACTGCATGAAACTCGGCATGATTCATGCAGTAGTTGTCGGTGCAGATAGAATCGCTGCTAATGGCGATGCAGCAAATAAAATTGGCACTTACAGTTTAGCAATTGTTGCCAAAGCTCACAACGTCCCGTTTTTTGTCGCCGCGCCTCTGTCAACAATTGATTTTGAACTTTCCGACGGCAGCAAAATCCCCATTGAAGAACGCGATCCAGTGGAAATGTATCAAGTTGGAACTACCCAAATTTGTCCTGTGGGAGTCGAATTTTACAATCCCGCTTTTGACGTAACTCCTGCGGAATTAATCTCAGGAATAATCACAGAACACGGCACGGTTACTCCTGGGGCATTGAAACAGTTTCAGGCAAAACAATTAGTTTAATTATATGTTTCTCAACTGCTCATTCCACCTGGTATCTGTGAAATTAAGCAGGATATATAGCAGCAACTGGCAGCTTAAAGTTGCGATCGCAGCTCTAACTCTGCCATTTGTTTTCAGTCCAGTCTCGGAAGCTCAAGTTTCACAAACGGTTAAAGCTGAGGAATTAGAAGCCAGACAATATGTTAGCTGGATGAATAGAGCTCAGCAAGGTTACTATGCTGAAACTGCCGAATTTACAAATTCTGTTGCCAATTTAGGTCTTGGCATAAAATCTGAAACTGCAAATTACAAATACTCAATTAGTACGGAAAACAATGCTGTATTTAGTTATGGAGTTTCGCGCAACCCTAATTTCAAAAGTTTTGTGGGAGGAGTTTTTTTAATAGAAAATACCATCCAAAAAATTCTGTGTCAAGCTAATGCTGCTAGCACGACCAAGCCAGCAAATCCTACTAATAATAATGGTACTTTAGCCTGCGGTGCTAATACGATAGAAGTTTCTCAATTATCACCAACGGTTAAAGCCTCTGAAGCAGATGAAACAGAAGGCAAACAATATGTTAACTCAATGAATAAAGCTCAGCAAGCTTACTATGCTGAGAATGGTGAATTTACAAATTCCGTTCCCAATCTAGGTCTTGGTATTAGATCGGAAACTGCGAATTACAAATACTCAATTAGTACGGAAAACAAAGCTGTATTTAACTACGGAGTCTCGAAGCAAGGTAAGCTCAAAAGTTTTGTGGGAGGAGTTTTTTTAATAGGAGATGTTACCACAGACAGAACAGTCAGAATCCGACGTTTGGTGGAAGGAGTTTTTTTAATGGATACTACCCCAGGAATCACAACAGTCAGAATCCTGTGTCAAACTAATGCTGCTAGCACGGCTCAACCAGCTAATCCTATTAATAATAATGGTACTTTAGCCTGCGGTGCTAATACGACAGAAGTTCCTCGATAAATCATGTTTAATTTGTTCGACAACTGGATAGTAAGCGCTGATTTAGCTAAGCAATTGCTGGAACAAGAAGCTACTGTTCTAGATGCTCGCGAACCTATTTTAAAGTGGTTTTGCCGCCTCCCGAAAGCTGTTCCCGTAACTTGGCAGGAATTTTCTCAATCGCACTTTCCCCACAAGGGAAAAATTATCGAAAATAACACAGTTTTAACTCAAAAACTTCGAGCAATTGGCATTTGTCAAGACAAACCTGTCATAGTCGTTGCCGATCCGGTTAAAGGTTGGGGCGAAGACGGGCGAATTGTTTGGATGTTGCGGACTTTGGGACACGAAAAAGCCGTTTTTGTAGATGGAGGATATCGAGCTTTAATCAAAGCTGGAATTAATCGAGTAAAAGCTGCAAACAATCCACGAAAAACAGGAGATTTTGTAATATTTCGCCGCTCGAATTGGGAAATTCAACGGGATGAATTGAAAGCTATTTTAGGCAATGATAATTTAGTAGTTATCGACGCCAGAGAGCGGCGAGAATATGCAGGTAAAACGCCTTACGGAGAACAGCGGGGCGGCCACATTCGCGGTGCGGTTCACCTTTACTACAAACAGTTGATGGACAAACAGGGACAACTGCTGAGTCGTGGAGAAATTGTCGCTATTTTGCATCAGAAAGGAGTTTCGCAGTCAACTCAAATTGTGAGTTATTGTAGTGGGGGAATTCGCTCTGCATGGTTGACTTGTGTCTTGACAAAATTGGGATTTTATGCTAGGAATTATGCAGGCTCGATGTGGGAATGGTCGGCGTCGCCAGCAGATAGCTATCCCCTGACAAAAAATTAAAACTAGCAATTAGAAATTAGTCGTAGGGTATGTCAGTCGTAGGGTGCGTCAGAAGAGAGTCTCTCAATTACCGATAAAAGAAACCTAGCTGACGCACCTTACTAAGCCAATTAGTCGTAGGGTGCGTCAATCGATTTTAGATTTTAGATTTTAGATTTTAGATTGACCCCACGGATAAATGCTCTTTCTTGAGGATTTTCGATTTTCGATTTTCGATTGATTCCACGGATAAATCACGTGGCGGGTACCATCAAGAAATTCTTGGTCAGAAGAGAGTCTCTCAATTATCGATAAAAGAAACCTAGCTGACGCACCTTACTAAGCCAATTAGTCCTAGGGTGCGTCAATCGATTTTAGATTTTAGATTTTAGATTTTAGATTTTAGATTGACCCCACGGATAAATGCTCTTTCTTGAGGATTTTAGATTTTAGATTTTAGATTTTAGATTTTAGATTGATTCCACGGATAAATCACGTGGCGGGTACCATCAAGAAATTCTTGGTCAGCAGAGAGTCTCTCAATTACCGATAAAAGAAACCTCGCTGACGCACCTTACTAAGCCAATTAGTCGTAGGGTGCGTCAATCGATTTTAGATTTTAGATTTTAGATTTTAGATTTTAGATTGACCCCACGGATAAATGCTCTTTCTTGAGGATTTTAGATTTTAGATTTTAGATTTTAGATT
>NZ_JAUBRJ010000019.1:110303-116116 GCF_036701805.1 Microcoleus sp. N3A4 | reverse complement strand
TTTTAGTAGGCATTGACTTTTTACAAATATCATCATATTGTATCATACAATATGCGTTTTAGATGCTGAACAGCTTATCAGCTTGCATTTAACAGATATAGATTGAGTCATAAGCCTATTATAACTTATCTAGTAGATGCAAAACATGACGGGATACTAAAGTATCCCGTGTCGTTTTTCCTCCCAGCGCTAAAGCGACTGGGTTTCCAAACTCCCGCGAGGGCTATATGAATCGGGGCAACCACGGGGGATTTCCCGTAGAACACGCTATGTAGAAGGCTGTGCATAAGTCCTGTTTACTTAACATGACTCGAAATTGTTTCAGTCTCCACCTTTGCTTCCACCGGCAAAGCATTTTCTATATCTAATGCTTTTTTCTGTTGATAAACTGCCAAGTCGAACCAGAAAGTCGTACCCACATTAACTTCGCTAACTAAATTAATTTTAGTGTGGTGCTTGTCAATAATGTTTCTGACAATAGAAAGACCTAATCCCGTTCCTTCTAGAGTGTGAACTCGGTTTTCTACCCGGAAAAAGCGATCGAAAATTGCTTGTTGGTCTTCGGGATCTATGCCAATCCCAGTATCAGAAATTTCGATCCGCACAACCGGAAAATGTCTGGCATCCGGTGACAAGTTGTGGTTCCCGGATGCGCCGTCTTTGTGAGTCTGCGCCTCCGAGTCTAGCAAATACGCTCGAATTGCCACCTTGCCGCCGGACTGCGTAAATTTCAAGGCATTTCCTACTAAATTTGCAAATACTTGCAGCAGCAAATCGTAATGACCTAAAGCAGGTGGCAAATAAGGGTCAACTTCTTGCTCTAATTCAATACCTTTATCCTTAGCATTCAACTGATAAGTCCGCAGGGTTTGTTCCACAGCTTGCGGGAGGTCAACAGCATCCAAGTGATAAACTCGGCAGGATTCCAGCCGCGACAAGTCTAACACGTCGTTAACTAAACGAGTTAGTCGATCGGTTTCTCGATTGGCAATTTCCAGGAATTCCCTGCGCTCGCTTTCTTGAAGGTCTTCTCCGTACTCGTAGAGAGTTTCAATAAAAGATTTGATATTAAACAAAGGTGTTCTCAGTTCGTGAGAAACATTGCTGATAAAATTGCTTTTAGCCTCATTGAGTTCTACTTCGCGAGTGATGTCCTGCACAGTCATCGCAATGCCTTTGAGACTCTCGCGGTATTGCCCGGAATCTTGATTTTTAGAGGTTTGCTCGTAGAAAGTACACTCTACAGCTTCTGGGCGTTCGGACTCGGTACAGTTATTTTCCTCGTCGCGAATGCAGCTTCTGCACAGCGGTTCCGTTCCGGGCGCTTTGTGCAGAATGACAGTAGTTAAAACAATCCGAATTGTACGGTTGACTGGTTCGCTCATCGAGATGCGAAATTCGCCGCCTTCGCGCTCGCCCGCCGCTATTTGGTGCAGGGGTCTAGCCAAGTCCTGCTGCACTTCCGAAGGCAAAATGTTCAGAACATTGACTCCGATCGCATTTCTGCCTTCCCATCCAAAAATCCGCCGGCCCGTCGGATTGACTAAAATTACCTGCAAATTCGCGTCCAACAACAGCGCCCCGTCAGCAATAGTTGAAACCAAAGTTTCTAACTTCGCTTTTTCCGCTGTCAGCTCTTCAATATTTTGTTCTTCATAACTTTCTAGTTTCTCGGCCATCTCGTTAAAACTGCCAATCAACTCGCCCAATTCTCCCCCCAAAGGCAGGTCAACTCGCTGCTTAAAATTCCCGCTCGCAATGTTTTTGACCCCGAAGACTAATTGTTTAATGGGCTGAGTAATTGTCAGGGCATTAAATACAGCGCCCAAAATTACCATCACCCAAATTGTTACAAATACTGCTAAAGTGACATCCCTAGTCAGATTTGAAGAGATAACTGCGGCGGGATTTGGGTTAATGCCGATCGCCAAAACTCCCAAATATTTGTCTTCGTGAATTAGCGGCACAAATACGTCGGTAACTTCTCCATCTGGCGTCAAATGCTGCCGCACCAAAGGCAAAGAAGTTAAATTTCTCGCCTCAATGTCGGCGATAAAATTATCAGGCAGTTTAATTTGGCGGCGCAGCGTCAGGGAAGTTCGCACCTCGGATTCCGAGAAAGGTATCCCCAGAAAAATATTCCCAGATTCGTCGGCGTACAGCATATAGCGGACGCTGGAGGTGCTGCTGTAAAATTGGCGGGAAAAGCGGGCGACTTCGGAGCGATCGTTTTTCGCAATCAGCGGCGCCACATTTGCCGATAACAGCAAACCCAGGTCGCGGCCGTAGCGAGTATCGTTAAGTCGAGCGTCTTGCTGAATTGTATTCACGGCCCAGAATGTCAGGCCGCTCATAATTAACGACACTACGAGGGTAGCACCGGCCATCAGGCGGGTCTGGAGGGTAAAATCCGACCACCAGCGGGCAATAATTTCTCCGATTTTGTTTAGTATGGCCAGCATTTCACCAGTTCAATATTAAAAGCAGGGTTGATTAACTTGGCTCATTCTCAGATTTTTTACTGCGACTTGTGTACTGCCGCCGCAGAAATGCCAAACTTCATTGTTACATTTCTACATTGAGATTGCTTGACTTTCGGACGGCGGCCGATGTCGCAATTGCTAATTTTTCTCCCCCAAAGCTCGGCGACCGATGTCCCGACGGCAGTAGACCCCTTCAAATTCGATGCAATCAACTGCTGCATAAACTTTGGAGATAGCTTGTTCCAAAGTTTCTCCCGCCGCGGTGACACCCAAAACGCGGCCGCCGTCGCTCACCAACTGCTGGTGCTTCAACTGGGTGCCGGCGTGAAACACTTCTGCTCCTTTGGCTTCAGCTTCCTCGATACCTGTAATAACTTTGCCTTTTTGATAACTTCCAGGATAGCCCCCAGAAGCCAAAACTACGCAAACAGAGGCCCCCGACTTCCAGTGAATGGTGGAATATTCACCGAGACGCTGCTGACAGCAGGCGAGCACCAAATCTTCCAAAGGAGTTTCCAGCAGCGACAAAACCGCTTGAGTTTCGGGGTCTCCGAAACGGCAGTTGAATTCTAAGACTGTGGGTTCTCCTTCTGGCGTAATCATTAAACCTGCGTAGAGTACGCCCCGGTAGTCGATTTTGCGTTTTTGCAGTGCTGCGAGGGTGGGTTCGAGAATTTCTTCTTGAATCCTTTCCATGAGTTCCGGGGTGACAATGGGCGCTGGGGCGTAGGCCCCCATACCGCCGGTGTTGGCTCCCTTGTCGCCTTCGCCGATAGCTTTGTGGTCTTGGGCCGGCAGCAGCGGTTCTACTGTAATGCCGTCGGTGAGGGCGAGAATCGAGACTTCTTGACCTGTTAAGAATTCTTCGACAACGACTCGGATGTTGTCGGTGCCGAATTCGCCTCGGAAAATGGTGTTGATGGCGCTGTGAGCCATTTTGACGGTGGTGGCAACGGTGACTCCTTTGCCTGATGCGAGTCCGTCTGCTTTGATGACTATGGGAGTTCCTTGTTCCAGAACGTATGCTTTGGCTGCTTCTGCGTCTGTAAATACGGCAGCTTTGGGTGTTGGGATGCCTGCTTCGAGCATCAATTCTTTGGCCCAGGATTTGCTGGATTCAATTTGGGCGCCGGCTTTGGTGGGCCCGAAAATCATGACTTTTTTCTGTTGGAAGTAGTCGGCTATGCCTAGCGATAGGGGCAATTCGGGGCCGACGATGACTAATCCGATGTTGTTGACCATCACAAAGCGTTCGATGCCTTGGAAGTCGTCGATGTTGAGCGACAGATTTTGACAGCCTTTGGTGGTAGCTGTGCCGCCGTTGCCCGGTACGCAGAATACTTGTTTAATCCGCGTAGATTCTAGCAGTTTTTTTGCGATCGCGTGTTCGCGACCTCCGTTCCCCACAACCAAAACTTTCACAGTATCCTCACCTATAACTTTTGTTCCCTGAATATCTGATTTTCAGTGTTTGTACCTGTTTATCTGCTTTTTGCAGTGCTGTCAATTATGCCATGCTTGGCGCTGGCAATTGCTAGATGTGGCACTTTTCTGGAGGGGTCGGGCTCGACCGCTGTTTCTAAAAGCCTGAGTTCGTGCAATAATTAAAGACTTTCGCCGTCCAATTTTTCTGGGTTCTGCCTCGATTTAATCATGCAATTAAAACTCTTTTCTGGCTTTTAAGCGTTCAATTACTGTAATTCATCCGCGTACAAATAGCGATAAAATAATCAGGTTGACACATGAATTTTACTCACATGAAATCAAATCAAACCGCTGCGAGTTCGCCTGCCAATTTTAAGCGGGTAGGCGTTGTCGGCGGCGGCCAGTTAGCTTCGATGATGGGGGATGCTGCTAGGGCGCTGGGTATTGAATTGGTAGTGCAAACTCCTAATGCTACCGATCCAGCAGTTTCTGTTGCTGCTGGTGCTATTTTGGCTGCTGTTGATGATGTTTTGGCTACGGCTCAATTGGCGGCTGACTGCGATGTTATTACTTTTGAAAATGAGTTTGTGGATTTGGATGGTTTGCGGGCGCTAGAACAGCAAGGTGTGTTATTTCAGCCGAGTTTGCCGTCGCTTTCTCCTTTGTTGGATAAGTACGTCCAGCGCTGTTATTTACAAGGTTTGGGTTTGCCAACTCCGAGGTTTTGGGAATGGGATTGCAGCGCGGATTTGCCCCTGGAATTGTTGAAGGCGGTGGCGATCGACTTTCCGGCAATTTCTGTTTCCGACACCGTGCAGAGTGCAGGAGACTCGGATGCTGGGGCGATCGACTTTCCCTTTGTCGTCAAAGTTCGCCGCCACGGTTATGACGGCCAAGGTACTTTTATTGTTAAGGATCGGGGGAGTTTTGAGTCAATTCGTGCTACACTGCAAGGTCAGTCTTTGCTAGTGGAAGAGTTTGTGCCGTTCGATCGCGAGTTGGCAGTGATTGCGGCTCGATCGGCAACTGGCGAAATGGCGATTTATCCGATCGTCGAAACTCAGCAGCAAAATCAGGTTTGTCGCTTGGTGATTGCGCCCGCTGATATTAGTTTAGATGTGAAAACCGAAGCTTGTGCGATCGCCCGCACTCTCCTCAACAGCTTGCAAGCTGTCGGCGTATTCGGCATTGAATTATTTTTAACCGCCGACAATAAGCTGTTAGTCAATGAAATTGCACCGCGCACTCACAACTCGGGACATTTTACCATCGATGCCTGCGAAACTTCACAATTTGAACAGCATTTGCGCGCAGTTTGTCAACTGCCTTTAGGCAATTCCGATCTGAAATGTGCAGGCGCTGTGATGGTAAATTTGCTCGGCTACGAGTCGGCTGAGTCCGATTATTTAGTAAAACGAAAACAACTGGCACAAATTAGCGGTGGTTTTGTACATTGGTATGGTAAGAAAGTATCGCGTCCGGGCCGCAAACTCGGTCACGTTACAGTTGTGCTCGACGGGGAATCGGTGGCTCAGGGGCGATCGCCAGCACTGGCGATCGCTCAAACCGTTGAATCTATCTGGTATGCAAGTTAAATTGCTCGATGCTTGCCAAAATCTGGTTAGTTGGTATATATTAAATAAAGGTTCTACTGCGACGTTGGTGACTGCCAATAATGTTTTTTTGATCTATAACTCTTAACTCTCGGGAATCAAGATGTTTGGACAGCAGTAAACTGGGCTTGTACCCAGAAACTTTAAGTCCGAGCCAACGGTACCCACCTGGTAAAATACCAGGTCAAAAGCTGAGGTAAGACGGCGTTGCGGGGAGCCATTAAAATTTTGATTGAGATAGGCGCTGTGAAATATGGCTAGCCTATTTTTTTTTTTTAATTTGTTTAATTTG
>NZ_JAUBRJ010000019.1:0-110203 GCF_036701805.1 Microcoleus sp. N3A4 | reverse complement strand
TTATTTGTTATTTGTTATTTGTTATTTGTTATTTGTTATTTGTTATTTGTTATTTGTTATTTGTTATTTGTTATTTGTTATTTGAGAATTGGGAATTGGGAATTGGGAATTGGGAATTGATTACTGATTATTAGTTTCGATTGCAAATAACTGCTGACTACTGACTACTCAATGCTAACTAATGACTAATGACTAATGACTAATGACTGATGACTGATGACTAATGACTAATGACTAATGACTAATGACTAATGACTTCTTCTCAACCTTCCCGTACCATCCAGACAAGCATGGACAAAATTGTCTCGACAGGGGGAAACGGATAGTCCCTAACATCCATAGTAACAATTGGCCCTTCGAGTTTCATAAATCTCCAAGCAGTGCCGCTAGTTACTGAACCGTAAATAGTCGGAATTGGGTTATTGTTGGCTTCATTAAATTTTTGAGCAGCCACCATTTCAGCGATGCACTGCCCCAAACCGCTGTTGATGTTATCTCGCTTAGCTTCTACCAGCACAACCGCAGGTGCTTCTATTTCAAATTGCTCAGGAGAGCGACTGATTAAAAAGTCGCAAACTCCGTTTAATCCCGCCGCGATATCGACTGTGAAATCAGTACCTGAAAATACGCTGATTTGGCGGTTCAGTAACCGTTTGACTTCCAAAAGCGCCGGAGCGATAATTAGTTCTGATTTGGCTTTTTCCGTTCCTACTGCGATCGCCCAGGGAACTGTATCTTCCAGCAAACCTGCTAAAATGGCACTGGGTGCGATCGGCTCGACTTCCGGTAAAAAGCGGCCGCCTTCAACTGCGGTCAATCCGAAGCTTTGCTTAACCTTTCGCAGTGTAAAATCGCTGTATGCCATGATTTTGATTTCAAATTTAATAAACTGCTACATCAATAAAAATGGTGTTTTCAATGCCCTACAGTGAATTTACGCTCAGAAAGGCTAAACGCGATTTTGGCTTAACAACCGTAGAAGCAGGGCGATTCCTGCCACCAACCGCGCCGATTCATCCTAGCTCCTACTTGATAGAATCGCTAATAGAAGGACTACCACTGGCTACAGCTACGGGTTCTGAAAAAGCACGATCGGAACTGATTATTAGTCCTATTTTAGTCGAAGTTAGAAAAATTTTACAGCGGCAAGTGAGTCTATTTTCGGGAGAAGATTTTACTGTAGAGCCGGAATTGGGATTGAGCGGAGTTTGTGATTTTTTAATCAGTCGTTCTCCCGAACAAATATTAATCGAAGCGCCTGCTGTTGTCATCGTTGAAGCGAAAAAAGCGGATTTAAAAGTTGGGTTGGGACAGTGCGCGGCAGAAATGGTGGCGGCTCAAAAGTTTAATGAAATTAACAATATCCCGATCGCCACAATTTACGGCAGTGTCAGCAGCGGTACTGTTTGGAGATTTCTGAAGTTGGAGTCAAAAACTCTGACAATTGACCTCAATGACTATCCTGTGCCGCCGGTAGAACCGTTGCTGGGGATGTTGGTTTGGATGGTTCGCGACGGTTAGGGCGATCGGCTTTTAACTAAAATTTTAAAACTTAAGTGGCAACAAACCAAGGTGATAATATTGGTGCCGCTATGTGAAGTTATACCATTTTAGATTTTAGATTAAAAAATTGAAGGATGGGGCATGACTCATTCGGTAAGGGTTTGGATCGCGGGCATACAGTTGCGTTCTGGTTTGAAACGGGTATTAATTATAGAAAAAATAGTCAAATTCTCTCCTTCTCTCCCCCTCTCCCTAACTCCCCAACTGCCAACCCGCAAATCTCCCTTGCAGAAAGTACCAAAAACGTGGTAGAGTTAAAGCTTGTGTCCAAATAACACCAGTCCATGCCAAAACTCAAAACTCGCAAAGCAGCCGCAAAGCGCTTTAGAGCGACCGGCACCGGTAAAATTGTGCGCCGCAAAGCTTACAAAAGCCACTTGCTACAGCACAAAAGTTCAGCTCGCAAAAGCCGTCTCTCTAAGCTGGTCGTCATCGACGAGACCAACGACGCTAACGTGCGGTTAATGCTTCCATACTTGTAAAGTTTAACGGAAATTAAAGATGACACGGGTAAAACGCGGTAATGTCGCCAGAGCGCGCCGCAAAAAAATTCTCAAATTAGCCAAGGGTTTCCGAGGCGCACAGTCGAAACAGTTCCGCACAGCTAACCAACGGGTGATGCAGGCCCTGCGTAACGGTTATCGCGATCGCAAAAAACGCAAACGCGATTTCCGCCGCCTGTGGATTGCTCGGATCAATGCCGCATCGCGCCAGCACGGCACGAGCTACAGCAGACTGATCGGTAACATGAAGAAAGCCAACATCGAAATCAACCGCAAAATGCTGGCACAAATGGCGATTATTGACCCCGCAACATTCGGTAAAGTCGTGGAAATGGCCAATCGAGCCGGAGTGTGAAAGCTCGATCGGTTTTGAGAAGGAAGAAAGCAGAAGTAAGAAAGATTTAGATATCTGCCAGAGAAGGAAAACTCCTGATAAATCTATGAGATTCAGACCAACTTTCCTTCTTTGTTCTTACTTCTGGATTTTTGCTTTTTCAGAAATTGCGATCGGGCTGGTAGATCGCGCTTTTCGAGTTTTTAAGACAGTTGCAGAGGCAAATCTCAGAGATTGCTAGCGCATTAAAATAAATAAAACCTTCCACAGATATACCTAAATAAAAAAAAACATGGATAGTAATTTACTGATTGTTTACCTGTCCGTGCTGCTCGCTATACTAGGCAGCACTTCCTGGTTTGTTGTGCGCCAGATTCTCAAAACTCGGAAGCTGGAAATGTCTCTGGAACGCTTAGAAAATAAGCTGACGACAGAAAAAGGAACAGCACAGGAATACTACGAATTAGGAAGTATTTATGTAGATAAGAAGCTTTACTCCCAGGCGATCGTACTGTTTCAAAAAGCCTTGAAAGCCAAAGACTTAGAAGGCGAAGAAAATCAAGCAGCTATTTACAACGCCCTCGGTTTTGCACACTTCGGTCAAGAACAGTACGACATCGCGATCCGCCAGTACAAAGAAGCCCTGAAGTTGCAGCCCGAATACGTTATATCTCTAAACAACCTGGGTCACGCCTACGAGCGCAAAAAATTAACAGCTCAAGCCTTGGAAATGTACGAACAAGCTCTTGCCTGCGATCCAGACAATGCCACTGCTAAACAGCGAGTAGAGTCCCTCCGGAAACGTTTGGTAATCTATAATTGAGCGTCGGTGTTAGGAGCAATACAGATACCCCCAAACCTGGTTTCATTCAGAAACCGGGTTTTTTCTTCCCAAAGTCAAAGATACTAAACTATCAAACACCTTAATGCGTTAGTTTTTAAGAACAGGAATTCCGAGTCGAGCTCGATCGCACACCGTCCCAGCAGTTTAAACTACTGTCAAGATAAAAGCAGTACCTGCAACGCCGATCTGTCCTAAACAATTGAAGGAGGAGAACGTAGTGACATCAATTCTCGTTGTCGAAGATTCGTGGTTGACTCGCAGGGTAATCTGCAAAATCCTGCGAGCAGAAGGATACGAGACTTGGGAAGTATCGAGCGGCCCGGAAGCTCTAGAACTGCTCGGGACTAAAACCCCAAACTGTATGCTCTTAGATCTGCTGATGCCGGAAATGGAAGGTCGGGAAGTCCTGCAAGCCATGCGCGATCGAGGATATAAAATTCCAGTCATCGTAATTACCGCAGACATCCAAGCAAGCACCCGCTCCGAGTGCATGGAACTCGGAGCCCTGGCAGTGATTCACAAAATGCCCAACTCAGATGAACTGGTAGGATGGATCAAAAAAGCTCTCAGTGCCAGCGAGGAGATCGCCCCATGATATTGACCGCTCGACAGCTCGATGCTTTGCAGGAACTGGTCAACATCGGGATCGGTCAAGCAGCAGGGGTATTGAACGAGATGATCGAATCCCCCATTCGCTTGCAAATCCCTTACCTCCAAATCCTGTCTCCCTTGGATGTGCAAGAACAGTTAGAGATCCACCTCAACGGCGAGCAAATCGCTGCCGTCCAGCTCAAATTTACAGGTTCCTTTGGAGGCATTGCCCAGCTAGTCTTTCCTACCAACAGCGCGGCCATGCTCGTTACCATGCTGACAGGGGAAGAAGTGGGCACTCACGACCTGGATTCCGTCAAAATTGGTACGCTGAGTGAAGTGGGAAATATTGTCATCAATGGAGTCATGGGTGCAATCAGTAACGTACTTCAACAGCGCCTGAACTATTCAATTCCTAATTACATGGAAGGGACGATCGCTACTTTGCTGACATCTGGCGGTTTAGCTGCTGATACAGTTGTTTTATTAGCGCAGACCCGTTTCATTATTGAAAGGCTTCACATAGAAGGAGATATCATCCTTATTTTCAATGTCAGTTCCTTTGACACCTTGTTGACTGCTATCAATCAACTTGCCGGGGGTCTATGATCGAGGAGAGCAAAACTATTGAGGACAAGTTTGGGGTTCTCGACAGCGTACCAGTCGGTGCGTGCTTACTGCGAGATGATTTTGTGGTGCTGTTTTGGAACACTTGTCTGGAAGAGTGGACGAAAATTCCCCGCAGGCAAATTTTGGGAACAAAAATCACAGCGCATTTTCCTCACCTGAATCAGCTAAAGTACGCAACTCGCTTCCAGCAAATCTTTGCAGGAGGCCCGCCAACAATTTTTTCTTCTCAAATTCACAAACACCTGATTCCGGCAACTTGGCAAGACGGCCAGCAGCGCATCCAGCAAACTACCGTGACTGCTGTGCCGGCCCTTCCGGCTGGCATTGCAGAACAGGAGATTAGGGGCTGGCTTCTCCAGGCTCTTGATTTGGAACCAGACGGTACTTTAGAAGTCCCAGAACCAACAAGTGCTTCTTTGGCTTGGGAATCTCCACCCTCAGTTTCGCGATCGTCAATCTGGCCGGGGATCAATTCCCAATCGTTCTACGCGCTGCTGGTGATTCAAGACGTGACCGACCTCACCCACCGCATCCAAGCTTACCGCACAATGCGGGATCAAGCTGTGGAAGAAGTGAAAGTGCGCCAGCGGGTGGAGGAAGAATTGCGATCGAGCCAGCATTTCATCCAGCAGATTGCTGACGCGGCGCCTTATTTGCTCTACATCTACGATTTGACCCAACGGCGCAATGTCTACGTCAACGGTCAAGCTTCTAAATTGCTGGGCTACACTCCCCAAGAAATTTTACAGATGGAAATGGCTTTGTTTTCCAGCTTAGTGCACCCAGAAGATGTGCCGAGGGTGGGAGCGCACGTGCAAAAATTTCCCTTGACCCAAGACGGGCATATTTTGGAGTTGGAGTACCGACTGAAACATCGATCGGGCCAATGGCGCTGGTTTCGCTGTCGCGACCAAGTGTTCGCCCGCACGCCAGAGGGCTTGCCCAAACAAATTTTCGGCACCGCTCAAGATATCACCGAGTACAAGCGGGCAGAAGAGGCGCTGCGGCAGCAGAACGAACGCGAACTGTTGATGGCGACGATTACTCAGCACATCCGCCAGTCTCTGGATTTGGGTGAAGTGCTCAACACGACTGTGACAGAAGTGCGCCAGTTCCTTCAGGCCGATCGAGTGATGATCGTCCGCTTCAACTTCTGCAAGGGCTGTCTCTGCGCTGCACACGCGACGGGGGCGGTGACGGTGGAATCTGTAGCTCCCAACTGCCGGCCGATGCTCGGAGAAACCTTGGAAAATTTCTGTTTTGACGAGTTCTATCTCGAAGCGTACCAACATCGGGCGATCCGACCGATCGCCGATGTCTGCGCGGCCGATTTGCCACAAGATCAAATTGACTTGCTCGCACAATTTGATGTGAAAGCTTATTTGGTGGTGCCGCTAGTGCAAGGAGACGAGTTGTGGGGGCTGCTGATGGCCCACCAGTGCAGTCCCCGCCAGTGGATGCCGTTGGAAGTAGAGTTGCTGTCTTCTTTGGCCGCCCAGTTGGCGATCGCCATCAAGCAAGCAGAACTCTACCAGCAGTTGCAAGCGGCCAACCTCAAGTTAGAGCGCTTGGCAACTTTAGACGAACTCACGCAGCTAGCAAACCGGCGCCGGTTCGATCAGTATTTAGAAATGGAGTGGCGCAGACAAGCCCGGGAACAAACGCCTCTGTCCCTGATTCTCTGCGATATTGATTCTTTTAAAAATTACAACGATACCTACGGGCATCCAGGGGGAGACGAATGTTTGCGGCAAGTCGCCGGGGCGATCGGCAATGCAGTCGATCGCCCCGCCGATTTAGTAGCTCGCTACGGAGGCGAAGAATTTGCCGTGATTTTGCCAAATACCGCGATGCAAGGCGCCGTGGTGGTAGCCGAACACATACAGCTCAAAATCGCAGCTTTGCAGCTTCCTCACGCTGGTTCTCAGGTGAGCGAGTACG
This sequence comes from Microcoleus sp. N3A4, assembly GCF_036701805.1. Taxonomy (NCBI): domain Bacteria; kingdom Bacillati; phylum Cyanobacteriota; class Cyanophyceae; order Oscillatoriales; family Microcoleaceae; genus Microcoleus; species Microcoleus sp. N3A4. The sequence continues at coordinate 103,797 of NZ_JAUBRJ010000019.1, read as the reverse complement.
TCACAGTCAGTTTCGGCGTAGCGAGTATTGTTCCTGCATCTGAATCTGGAGCCGAAATTCTGATTGCCGCAGCCGACCAAGCGCTGTATCAAGCTAAACGACTTGGGCGCGATCGTATCCAACTTTACCAGCCCGACCCTGCTTCTGGCAAGCCGAACGGGACAGCCACTCCCATGCTTCCTGTGGATTTTTCTAGACCCAATACTAATTTGCCCTCTCCCACAAGCGCTTGACGTATTCCAATATTTGTGCCTCCGGAGAAGTTACGAGCTGTCCTGCGGGAGTAATACCTCTCGGGGAGAGGATAACTTTAGGTGACCACTAAATTCGTCACCCCCGAACCATTAAAAAGAATCTAAAAATCATTCATGCAGTAGATTAATTTGCACAATCCCAACAACTGTTCGGCATAAGGCTGTAACGTATTCGGCGAGCAAAAATCTAATATTACGGCGAGAGAGAATCAAATCCTGCACGTCATACTCTCGATATCCATTGAAGGTAGCTCCCTCTGGAAGTCCCTCTGGCTCGATAATCCGCTGTTCGTTCACCAAGAAGTCAGTTTTCTTTCTGCGCTTAGAAGAACCCGGTCGCTTGCCTTCTGGTTTCGGCTTTTTTTTCTCTTGATTGAGGGTACTAGGTCGGATTTTCGGTTTTCCGTTGAGTTTCTTAGGAATGAGAATTAAATAACTTACACAAGGAAAGTGGGGTGGGCGTCCCGCCCGCCCTTTTTGGACGGGCGGGACGCCCATCCCACCATAACAATTAAAATTGTAAGTTATTTAATTCGCGATCCTTAGCCGCTAGTAGTTGCTCGTCGAGACTCGCGGCTTTTTCTTGCAGTTTGGTCACTTCTTTTTCTAGCTTGGCTATTGTCTCCTGTTGGCCTTCAAGTAGCTGTTGCTGCTGAGCTATCAAGTTCAGCAGCCAGTTCACCAACGGTGTCCGTTCCCCTTCGGGAATGTCAATAGCTAGGTAGGGAAGTGTCATATTTTGATTTAACCAGATTTGCCAGAGGAGTGCTACAACGCATGAAAGTTTTTTCCTCGCTTCAGTACACCTGATTGACGAGGAGTGCCTCTACCAGTGGTTATTGAGCAGTTACGAAATAATCACTGTTCCTATTCTGATAGAAAGATTTGAACAAGCTGTTGCCAAAGGGTACTTAAGCAATATATTGAGCGAGATTATTAAGCAGAGCAGATTAGAATTTAATTATGAAGATGAGGAAGAAAGTCTGGAAATGGAACTATTAGACGTTTCTCTAGAAGATGAATGATTCAGTCATAAAGTCCGCTTGCTTTAGACAATTCTTGTTTCCTTACCTTTAAAATCTACACCGGCAACAAAGAAACGTGAGCCGAAACAATCTTCCAGCCTTGAGGAAACTTCCGCCACATCTGACTCTGCCGCCCCAGCCGCACCACTCCATCCATCGCACGGCGAAATTCCAGCGTCACAGCCGCCGTGTCTGCATCGAAAGTCACGATTTTTAGGTTGAACATTTCTCGATCGACATTTACAGGCGATCGTCCTTGGCGAAAAGCCCTCACCTCATCGCTCCCGTACAGGTTCTCCGTCACCCCAAACCGCACGACTTCCGGCGCATCCCAGAACAAACTATCGAGAGTTTCAATATCGTTCGTACAAAGAGCTTTTTCGTATTTTAAATATAGTTCAGTTAACTCAGTCACCACAGCATAATCATTGATAACAGTCATTCGATTTTAGATTTTAGATTTTAGATTTTAGATTGACACCACGGATAAATCCGGGGGCTTTTCGATTTTAGATTTTAGATTTTAGATTTTAGATTGACACCGCAGATAAATCTGGGGGCTTTTAGATTTTAGATTTTAGATTTTAGATTGACACCACGGATAAATCCGGGGGCTTGAGGATGCAAGGATTTTGGATTTTGGATTGATTCCACGGATCGATCGCGTGGCGGGTACCATCAAGAAATTATTGGTCATAAATTGTAGATTTTAAAACTCTTAACTTTCACAAGTTTTGTTTGCAATAAGGACTAAAGTCCTTACTACAAACGCAACTAATTACTGAAAATTAATGCTCAATTTTGAGCGAAATAATCTTGTCGCCTTGGCGGATAGCATTGACGACAGACATATCCTCAGTTTGGCCAAAAGTTGTGTGAACTCCATCTAAATGAGACTGGGGAGAATGGCAAATAAAGAATTGGCTGCCACCCGTATCCCGGCCTGCGTGAGCCATCGATAAAGTTCCTGCCAAATGTTTTTTGGAGTTGATTTCGCACTTGATTTTGTAGCCTGGGCCGCCGGTTCCAGTGCCTTTTGGACAGCCACCTTGAATCATAAAGTTAGGAATGACTCGGTGAAAGGACAATCCATCGTAAAAACCTTTTTCTGCCAAGTCAACAAAATTCTTTACTGTGTTAGGCGCATCCGCATCGAACAATTCCAAATTGATGGTGCCTTTGTTGGTTTCCATAATAGCGCGGGTCATGATTTCTCCTTGCTTCCTAAAATGAGTGTGCTGCCTGCGTGTTAATTGCGGACTTCGCTTTTATAGCGACAGGTTTCAACCTGTCGTTATATTTTGGCTTTTAGAAGTTTAGCATACTCCGCAAACTTTCAACGGCTGCTAACTTTTTTGGCGATCGGGTTCTTCCTGAATATCGTTCATATTAAAAATGAAAGGAACCCGACTGGAACCGCTGCCCATCACCAACACTTTTGGCATCTGAGCGCCGCCGCTTCTCCAAGCTTCGATCGCCTCTTTTTGCAGCACTAAATCGCCGCCCTGAGCCTTCAAAGTTTCAGCCAACAGCCTTTGAGCTTCGGCCCTACCTTGAGCGCGGTTAATGTCAGCTTGAGCCTGTTGTTCAGCTTCCTGAGCCACATAAACAGCCCTTTGCGCTCGCTGTTCAGCAACCTGTTTCTCCTCAACCGCTTTCGCAAAATCTGTGGAGAATCGAATGTTAACAACGCTCGTATCGAGCACGATTACATCATACTTTGATAGCCTTTCCTTCAGCGCAGTATCAAAGTCTCGCTTCAGTTCACTTCTTTGAGTAATAGATTGTTCGGCGGTTCTGAGTGCAGCCGCTGTTTTAAATGCTTCTTGCGTCTGAGGCGCAATAATTTTTGAGACTATATTCTCCAAAGTTCCTTGAGTCCTTCTGATATCAACTATTCTCTCAGCATCGAGGCGAAAGTTGATCGCAAAACTGGCATTTAAATCCTGAAGGTCTTTAGTAGCACTCTGGGCGGGAACTTCAAATTTTTGCACTGTTACATCGTACACATCTACCTTGGAGATTAGCGGGGGTCTGAGGTGAAACCCCTCTAACAATGCTCCATCTGTGGCTTTTCCTAAAACGCTGACTACTCCTGCTTCACCTGGATTGATAACGACGAAAGAGTTGAAGCCGAGGAGTAGCACACTTACTAATATAATTCCAGCGATTGCTGATGATATGTTTTGGAAACTTTGACTTTTCAACTTACACGCTCCTTTGTGATTATTCCATTATAATGGTTAAATAGATTGGGTCGCCTCTCAAGTCTCAAATCTCAAATCTCAAAGGGATTGGCTGATGGTCAAAATTATTAAATATCCTAGAACTTATCACATCGAAGGTTCGCGTTTCCAACCGGGTGATGAAGACCTCGACAGCGTGCCATTTAGCGCCCTGAGCGATCGCCCGACAGTGATTGAAGAAAAGGTAGACGGCGCTAATACAGGCATCAGCTTCGCACCAGACGGACAAATGCTGCTGCAAAGTCGCGGTCACTATCTCACCGGCGGGCCGAGGGAAAAACATTTTAACTTATTCAAACAGTGGGCTTTCAGTCTCAGCGGGGCGCTGGGAGAAGTGCTGGGAAATCGCTACATTCTTTACGGCGAATGGCTGTATGCCAAACACACTGTCTTTTATGATTTTTTGCCGCACTATTTTATGGAATACGACGTGCTGGACTTAGAAACAAATCAATTTTTGAGTACAGAATCCCGCCGCAAGTTGTTAAGCGGACTGCCGTTGGTGTCCGTTCCCGTGCTGTTTTCGGGAGTGCTGAAATCTCCCAAGCAAATGATGCAGTTTATGGAAAAATCTAATTTTATTCAACAGGGACATTTGGAACGCTTGCGTTTGTACTGCGGGGAATTGGGATTAGATGAAGAACGGTGTTTGAAAGAGACTGACAAGAGCGATCGCATGGAGGGTCTGTACATTAAAATTGAGGATGATGGGATAGTAAAGGCACGTTACAAATACGTGCGTGCCAGCTTTTTGACTGCTATAAAAAATGCCGAAGGACATTGGCTAAATCGCCCAATTGTACCCAATATTCTGCGTCCCGGCGCAGATTTATTTAATTTTAGTTTGTAAAGAGATATCTTGCACCATTGTCAAGAACGGGCAAGATGCCCGTTCCACAAAGAATGAGTTTTATTGTGGAACAGGCATCTTGCCTGTTCCTAAACAAGTAATTGAGAATGGTGCAAGATGTGAGTAAAGTAAGAAATGCCGACCATTGGTGTCAACTTTCCACGATATTTCCCGAATTCCGACAGGGGTTTAAACCCCTGACTCAAAGCTAAAGTCCTTTTCCATAGGACTGATGAGTTGTTAAGTCAGATCGAACAAGTAAAGTTATGAATACACTGTTATCTCCGCCTTGGACTTTTCCCTTTTGTCCCCAACCGCCCGATTGGTTCCTGGATTGGGACGGTATTCAAACGCATTTCGACTGGATAGACAGCCTCAAAGGATGTCAGCAAGACCCGATTTACCACGCCGAAGGAGATGTTTTTATTCATACAAAAATGGTCTGCGAAGCCTTAATATCTTCCCCAAATTGGCGGCAGCTTCCCGAAAAAGAGCGATCGATACTTTTTGCCGCCGCTTTGCTGCACGATGTCGCCAAACCAAGCTTTACAAAAATAGAAGCCGACGGCAGAATTAGCTCAAAAGGTCACGCCCGTCAAGGTGCGAAGATGGTCAGACAAATTTTATCTCAATTCGAGCCGCCTGTGCAGTTTGACATTCGCGAAACAGTTGTGGCGATCGTCCAATTCGGCAGTTTACCCATCTGGCTGATCGACAAACCCAACCCGCAGCAGTCCGTAATTAAAGTCAGTCAAGTTGTCCGCTGCGATTTCCTCGCACTTTTAGCAGAAGCAGACGTGCGCGGCCGCCACTGCGCCGACAAACAAGAATTGCTCGATAAAATACAACTATTTCGGGAGTTTTGTCAAGAAAATAATTGCTTGGATTCTCCCCGACAATTCGCCTCCGCACACAGCCGATTTATCTACTTCCGCAAAGAGAACGGAAACCCGGATTACGAAGCATTTGACGATACTCGCTGCGAAGTCATTTTGATGTCTGGATTGCCCGCAAGCGGTAAAGATTATTGGATTCGGAAAAATCTCCCAGATTTGCCAGTAATCTCGCTGGATGCACTGCGAAAAGAGATGAATGTCCCTCCAGACGAAACCCCTGGAAATGTGGTGACAGCCGCCAAACAAAGAGCGCGCGAATATATGAATGACGGGCGTTCTTTTGTGTGGAATGCTACAAATACAACCAAACAAATGCGGCAGCAATTAGTTAATTTCTTTGCCGATTATCAAGCGCGAGTTCGGATTGTTTATCTGGAAGTACCTCTAGAAGAAATATTGCGGCGGAATCGATCGCGCACAGCAACAGTACCGGAAGCAGTTATTCGCAAATTAGCTGCGCGCCTGGATATTCCAGACATCACAGAAGCGCATCAAGTCGATCGGATCGTTAACAATTAATCTCTCTTTTTACCTAAAACTGTTAGAGCCCAGACTTCTTTAAGAAGTCTGGGCTCTGGGTATTAGGTTGACGGTTTCCCTTGAATCATATCAATTCCGGTTGCACCGTCAGGTGATTGTTGACTGTTGACTGTTGACTGTTAACTGTTGACTCGATTTTATTATTCCGATACAACCGGAAACGATATCAATTAGTTTTATAATGTTTCTCAGTCCAGCAGCGCGGCAAAACTTCGCCGGAGGGAAAAACTAATTTACCCTTCGGAAAATTCGCTGGCTCTTGCTCTTCTTCACCTGCTTGATTTCGCCCTAATACCTCATTTTTTGCAGGGCTGATTAAACCATCGATATCGAGGATTTCTACCAAGTCGCCTGATTCTTTTTCTTGTAAAAGCATAGTTTCTCCTTGTCAGTTGAATGCGAGTTAGGGTTTGAGGACAACTTTGATGCAGTTGTCTTTTTTGTTGAGGAAAATCTCGTAGGCGTGGGGCGCTTCATCCAATTTCATTCGGTGCGTAATTACGAATGACGGGTCAATTTCGCCTTTTTGAACGCGATCGAGCAAAGGCCGCAAATAGCGGTGAACGTGCGTCTGTCCCATTTTCATGGTCAAGCCTTTGTTGAAAGCTGCACCTAATGGCACTTTGTCAACGAAGCCGCCGTAAACGCCGGGAATTGACACTGTGCCGCCCTTGCGACACGCGAGGATCGCTTGTCGCAGGGCGGTAGGTCGATCGCTCTCCAAGCGCACGGCTTGCTTGGCTTTGTCGTACAAAGCGTCGAGGCCGGTGCCGTGGGCTTCCATTCCCACCGCGTCGATGCAGGCGTCGGGCCCGCGTCCCCCGGTCATTTCGGTGACGGCTTCCCCGGCGTCCATTTCTTCGTAATTGATGATTTCTGCTTTGGCCGCGGCAGCCATTTGCAAGCGTTCCGGTACGCGGTCGATCGCAATGACTCGATCGGCCCCCAGCATAAACGCGCTTCTGATTGCAAATTGTCCGACCGGCCCGCATCCCCAAACTGCTACCGTATCCCCCGGCTGAATGTTGCAGTTTTCGGCCGCCATGTAACCGGTCGGAAAGATATCCGTGAGGAACAATACTTGTTCGTCAGAAAGTCCGTCGGGAATTTTTAAAGGGCCGACATCTGCAAACGGAACGCGCGCGTATTCTGCTTGACCTCCTGCATAACCACCCGTTAAATGCGAGTAGCCAAACAGTCCCGCCGGCGAATGACCGTAGATTTTTTCAGCCAGCCCAGCATTGGGGTTGGAGTTGTCGCACAGCGACCACAAATCGCGGTTGCAAAAGAAGCAACTGCCGCAAGAAATAGTAAAAGGAATGACGACGCGATCGCCCTTTTTTAAGTTCTTGACTTCGCTGCCGAGTTCGACTACTTCCCCCATGAATTCGTGGCCCATGATGTCGCCCGATTGCATGGTGGGGATGTAGCCGTTATAGAGGTGCAAATCTGAGCCGCAAATTGCTGTAGACGTGATTTTAACTATCGCATCGCGCGGATTGATAATTGTCGGGTCTGGTACGTTATCAACTCGCACGTCATTTGCTCCGTGCCAGCAAAGAGCTTTCATTATTTTTTTTCCTCTAGTTAACTACTAGCTAGCAGATTTTTGATTTTAAATCTTACATTTACTAAGCCTATAAATTACTCGCTTGGATATTTTTAATTTTAAGCATATAAAATATTTTTTCTCTCTATCCGAGGTATAATTTAAAAATCTATCTTCCGGCTGTTTTCAATTACAAAAATGTAAAGTTTATGTCCCTAAAGTGCGGAAAATTTTACATTATTCCGTTAACCGCCAACATTTATAGCAACCGCGCCCGACGGTTAAGACGTTCTTAATTGCTGAAATCATGGCGGCAGATTCCTTCTTACTTCTTTTGACCCTGAGCGAACTTGTACTGAGCGAAGTCGAAGTAGCCGAAAAGCCTTCAAAATCTGCTATAACAGCTAATAATTAGATTGATGAGGTTGTTTTTGTCGATCGCCGATCCCTATCCTCTCACAATAGATAAAATATCCGCCCTGAATCTCACTGTAGCGGCTGTTTTGACTCACATTAGATAAGTACCGACCTAAAACTTCTCAAGTAAAAGCGGGTCGATCGATTATTAAGTAGGATGCGTGAGTTTCGTATCGCTCAACACTCAACCAGAATCTCGACAATCACGCACCCTGCTTAAGGATGATTAATAGTCAAATATTGTATCATTAGTTATAACTAAAAGCCGAGCTTGCGGTAAAGTTGTTAAAGATTAAAATTTATCGATCGCTTTTTATGCCTTACACTGCATCTACCCCAACAGACCCCAATCAACCCAACATCCGCAATGCCGACCACCGCCTACTAGAATTCACCAAGCTAACTCCGATGATGCAGCGGTATGTGGAAGTGAAAGAACAGTATCCCCACGCACTTTTATTGTTTCGAGTTGGAGATTTCTTTGAGTGCTTTTTCCAAGATGCAGTTACGATTTCGCGGGAATTAGAACTTGTTTGTACTAGCAAAGAAAGCGGCAAGGAAATCGGCCGAGTGCCGATGACTGGAGTGCCGCACCACGCGCTCGACCGCTACACTTCAATGTTAGTAGAAAAAGGCTATGCTGTGGTAGTTTGCGACCAAGTTGAAGATGCCTCGATAGCTGCTAAAGAAGGCCGCCAAGTCAAGCGCGAAATTACCCGCATTCTCACTCCCGGAACTTTGACTGATGACGGAATGCTCAAACCCAGACAAAATAATTTTTTAGCAGCAGTAGTCATCGCTGGGGAACATTGGGGATTGGCTTATACAGATATTTCTACGGGAGAATTTGTCACTACCCAAGCAGATAGTTTAGAGCAATTAACCCTAGAATTGCTGCGTTTGCAGCCTTCGGAAATCTTGGTACCGACTAATGCGCCGGATTTGGTGACGATGTTGAGGCCCGGAGAGAAATCAGAGCATTTGCCCGATTGTTTGCCGAATTCGTTTTGCTATTCTTTGCGATCGCAAATTCCGTTTAGTTTGTCCGAAGCAAAACAGAGAATCCTGCAAAAGTTCAAAGTGCGATCGCTCGAAGGTATGGGATGCGGCCACCTTTCCCTCGCAGTGCGCGCCGCCGGCGGTTTGCTGCAATATCTCGAAGAAACTCAAAAAGAAAAAGCAGTTTCTTTGCAAAGATTGCACACTTACACTCTCACCGATTTTCTCATACTCGACTACCAAACCCGCCGCAATCTCGAAATTACTCAAACAGTGAGAGATGGGGTTTTTCACGGTTCGCTGCTGTGGGCTATAGACAAAACCAGCACCGCAATGGGAGGCCGCGCTTTGCGCCGCTGGGTGCTGCAACCTTTGCTCAACATTAAAGGCATTTGCGCGCGACACGACACGATTCAAGAATTAGTAGAAAATAACGCCCTGCGCCAAGATTTGCAGCAGTTGCTGCGCCAAATTTACGACATCGAAAGACTGACAGGCCGCGCCGGTTCGGGAACAGCTAGCGCGCGGGATTTGGTCGCTTTAGCTGATTCTCTGGGAAAACTGCCTGAATTAGCCTCGATCGCAGCTCAAGGGCGATCGCCCTATCTGAAAGCACTGCAAAATGTACCGCCAATTTTAGAAGAATTATCAACTAAGATTCACGCTCATTTAGTTGATGAACCGCCGATTCATTTAAAAGAAGGAGGTTTGATTCGTTCGGGAATCAATGCCATGCTAGATGAAATGCGCCAAACTGCATCAGCAGACCAAGAATGGATTGCAAATTTAGAAGCTACTGAGAGAAAACGCACGGGAATTTCTAATTTAAAAGTAGGCTACAATAAAGCTTTCGGCTATTACATCAGCATTACCAAATCGAAAGTAGACCAAGTGCCGAACGACTACACCCGCAAACAAACTCTTACCAATGAAGAACGCTACAGCACTGAAGAATTAAAAGAAAGGGAAGTGCGAATTCTGACAGCCCGGGAAGATTTAAATCAATTGGAATACGATATTTTTGCTAAAGTGCGATCGGAGGTAGGAGAACACGCCGAAATTATTCGCAACGTTTCCCGGGCCGTGGCCGCGGCGGATGTTTTGTGCGGTTTGTCAGAAGTAGCAGTTTACCAAAATTACTGCCGCCCGACTATGACAGAAAGTCGGGAAATTAAAATTATTGAAGGTTGTCACCCTGTGGTAGAAAAGTCTTTGCCGCCGGGATTTTTTGTACCTAATTCGGCTTTTTTGGGTCGGGAAGAATCGCTAAACCGCCCAGATTTAATTATTTTAACCGGGCCGAATGCTAGCGGCAAGAGTTGTTATTTGCGGCAGGTGGGTTTGATCCAGTTAATGGCGCAGATGGGCAGTTTTGTGCCGGCGAAAGCTGCGAGTTTGGGAATTTGCGATCGGATTTTTACCCGCGTCGGCGCAGTCGATGATTTGGCAACTGGTCAGTCTACGTTTATGGTGGAAATGAACGAAACTGCAAATATTCTCAATCACGCTACGCCGCAATCATTGGTGTTGTTAGATGAAATTGGCAGGGGAACGGCGACGTTTGACGGACTGTCGATTGCTTGGTCTGTGGCGGAATATTTAGCAAGCGAGATTCGGGCGCGGACAATTTTTGCTACTCACTATCACGAATTGAATGAGTTAGCGTCTATTTTGGATAATGTCGCCAATTATCAAGTGACCGTGAAAGAATTGCCGGATCAAATCGTATTTTTGCACCAAGTTCAGCCTGGAGGTGCTGACAAATCTTACGGAATTGAAGCGGGCAGATTGGCCGGTTTGCCGCCGTCGGTGATTGACCGGGCGCGACAGGTGATGAAGCAGATTGAGAAACATAGCAAAATTGCGATCGGGCTGCGGAAAGGTGTTAAAAAAAATGGTAAAAAAGAGTCGGAGGGCGAACAGTTGGATATTTTTGAAGATTGAAACGATCGAATTGCGCTCCGAATCCAGGACTTAGCTATCAACTCTATTTTAAGGTCAGTAATCTGGGCATTACTGACCTTAAAATGACGAAACTGTGATACTATTATTAAAGATATCAAAAGCTTTAAATAGGAGGATGAGATGCAAGGCCAAAGATTTATCCGAACTCTTCGCTTAAAAAACTTTCTATCCTACGGAAGTGAAGGAGAGGAAATAGAACTTCAACCCCTGAATGTGTTAATTGGCCCCAACGCATCTGGCAAGTCCAACTTGATCGATGCCGTGGGGATTTTACAGTCAACACCCAAGGATATAAATACTCCCTTTCGGCAAGGAGGCGGTATTGGCGAGTGGCTTTGGAAAGGTGATGAAAAAAATTCCAACAATATTCCAACAGCTAGAATCGAGGCAACCGTAGATTACCATGAAGAACCTATCCCCTTACGCTATCAAATCTCTTTCACGATGGTAGGTCAAAAATTAGAAATTGTAGATGAGGCTGTAGACAAAAAAATAAAAAACAGCCTAATTTCTGAGGTATATTTCTACCGCCCTCAGAATGCAAAGCCACTCTTAGCTATTAGAAATGTAACAGGAAAAACAGGTGAAAATACTGGGGAAGAACCCAACTTTCGCCATGTTGAAATAAATCCTTTTCAAGCGATTTTGTCCCAAAAACAAGACAAAGACTTTTATCCTGAGTTAGCCTACTTAAACAATCAGTTTTCCAATATCCGTATTTATCGGGAATGGAATTTAGGTAGGTACACGCCACCAAGAAAGCCCCAACCATCTGATTTACCAAATGACTTTCTTGAAGAAGATGCAAGTAACCTTGCTCATGTTTTGAACGATTTAGAATACAAAGGTATTAAACCTTTGCTAATCGAGCAGTTGCAAAAGTTCTACGAGGCAGTAGGTGACATCATAACTAAAATTGAAGGAAGTACAATACAAACATTTATCAGGGATAAAAAATTCAATAGACCAATTCCTGCTACCCGTTTATCAGATGGTACCCTTCGTTATTTGTGCTTGCTGACTTTACTTTGCCACCCAAGTCCACCGCCCCTGATTTGTATTGAAGAACCAGAATTAGGGTTGCATCCAGATATCTTATCGACTGTTGCTGAATTGCTAATTGCGGCATCTCAAAGAACTCAAATAATTGTTACTACTCATTCTGATGCTTTAGTTTCTGGTTTGAGTGAAGTTCCCGAATCCGTCTTAGTTTGCGAACAGAATAACACAGGCAGTCACTTGCGCCGTCTAGAGCCTCAGCAACTTAAAAAGTGGCTGGAAAAGTACACTCTAGGAGATTTGTGGCGGATGGGACACATCGGAGGAAACCGATGGTAAGGGAGATTCGTATTTATATTGAAGGCATTGGAGATGAAAGTGAAGATGAAAGTGAAGATGAAAGTACAACAGAAAATATACCTCAAAAACGTCCGGGATTTAGGAGTAAAATTCCGGCAGGAAAAGAGACAACAGCGGGGCTGCGATCGGGTTTTGTTCATCTCTTCAAAGAACTCTACGATCTCGCAGAGAGCAAAGGCATAAAAATCCTGTCAATCATGTCTGGATCTCGCCGCGATGCTTGCGAAGATTTCCTAATCAGTGTGGAATCTTATCCAGAGGCTTTTAATGTTTTGCTTGTTGATTCTGAATCTCCTGTTTCTGAAACTCACACACCTTGGGAGCATTTAAGGAGCAGAAAAGAAGACCAACCTTGGATTTTGGCGACCCAGGGGCATGATGATGACTGTTGCCACTTAATGGTACAAACTATGGAGGCTTGGTTTATTGCTGATATTGATGCTTTAAGCAAGTTTTATAATGGCGGATTTAACGAAGATTATCTTCACAAAAGGCTGGGAAATCAAAGTGTGGAGAAAGTTTCCAAATACAACCTGAGTCAGTGGCTGAAATCAGCCACTAATAAAACCTCTAAAGGTAAATATCACAAAACACGACACGCTCCCAAACTGTTAGAACTTTTAGATGTTGACAAGGTACGCAAGGCTTCTCCTAGTTGCGATCGCCTTTTCACAACAATAATTACCAAAATCCTAGAAGAGACCTAAATACATTGCGTGTATGTAAGTCCTATTTACTTGCCATTTTGCAACTTTCTTACTTCTTTGTGGACGGTCATCCCAATTTCCAAAGCCTCATTCAACAACCGCCCGTATTCAGTCGCCCGATCGCTCACATCCACAGCCATCAATGCAGCCAAATTACTTTCAATATTAGCAAATAACTCGTAACGGCGGCCGATAAATTGCTGATTTTCCCTGAGAATCCTCTCGGTTTTCAAAGCACAGACTAAACTTTCTCTAGTAATTTTTAATGCCTCAATTGCATCTACTCGGTTAATTAAATTGGCTTGTAAATTGCCAGCAGCCGTTAGGCGATCGATAATATCTAAAGCCTGAATCACCTCATGATACTTTTCAACTTCATCCAGCAGATCCGCCAGAGTTTCCAGAGGTTTTGCTTTCACCCATTTACAAACATTCCAACCTACAGCAATCGCCAGGGACAAACCCAAAGTTATTTCCAAAACCCGCACAAAAAGTGCAGCATCGCTGACTGAATTAACTTGATTTTTAGTTACCAGCAAAGCCACAGGGAGTGACACAACCAACGTCACGCAAAATATCAGCAACTCATTCAACAAAAGAGAGAACAGCTTTTTCCCGTCCCGGAGTGCAGCAGGTCGGTAAAAATCCGCTGCAAAACCGTCGCTCAAAGCTATTCCGCTCAACTCCTCTAACTCGTTCTCAGGAATTCTCAACTCATCCAAATCCGCTTGTATCACTATTTCAAATCTCCTTAACTCGATCTTAATTAAAACCCTCCAATCGACCTAATTGAATCCCACAGACTCAGATAAAAATTGCTTTCTCGGTTTCGGAACAGTTGAAAAACTTGTCCCGGTGCGCCAAAAAACGGTCTCAGCGTCCATCCCAACTGACTGCCAACAAACGCATAAAGTCCCAACCAGAAGCGCAAAATATTTAGCCTGATGTCTTTGCCTTCGGCATCTTGTTCGGAAAGAAAGTGCATTCCTTGATAAATGAAACTTACCCCCAAAAATCCTGTGATTGCCATGATAGCAACATTCAGCAGCAGATAAAAAGTGTAATTGGTACTGCTGATGAGAAAAAATAGGCTGACAGGTGCAAATCCAAACAGCAAAACGCTAATCATCGCCATCGCTGTCATCAACAATGTCAAATACTGTTCAAAAGTTCGTTTGGAACCAAACATGACATTAAAAAAGTACAGTGTAGGAAAGCAGATAATCAGTGTCAGCAAGTAAAGTGCTGGCAACTTAATTGCTGAAACCAAACATTGCATCCACGTACTAGATGCACCTAATATCGCTCCGTAAATGCCAAAAAATATGGTACTAGAAATCAACAAACCGAAAATTTTAGATTTTAGCTTGATACCTTCGCGGATTTCTTCGAGAAATTGTTGCCGTTCCCGCAGCAAATACATTACTACTGAAAAATATTTCACTGGATCTCCTTGTGACTGATGCGACTCCGGATCAGTCATAACTCACGCTGAGTTCGATCGACAATCTTGTCAAATCAGGGCACTCTATGTTAACCAGTTATTCTTGCTTCCAACTCACCACAAGCCAGAGGTGGAGGCGTTTTGAGAGATACTTGCAAAGCTAAACGACTCAAACTGAATACACCTATGCTTTGTATTCAATTTGTATTTATTTGTCTCCCACGGCAGCGGCGGACAAAAACTAGACTCACGTCATTTGCATAGTGTGAATGAAGCAAAAGTTTGTCACAACCGGGACTTTCGGGGTGAAAGCCGATCGCGCGCTTGCGACTAGAAGTTTCCTAGCAGAGTTCTGGATGAGATGAGGGTGAGTAGGTTAATAATTGCGTCTAATTGTGGGCTTAAAGGGGTCATATCGTAGAAATATCCTAGAAATGTTGGATAGAGTAGCTGAAAGTATTGATATTGGGTTACTTATTTTGAACGGGCAGGGTAAAGTGAAAACAACTGCCTCGATCGGGTACGGAGTCTACCCAAATTTGACCGTAGTGGGCGCGAATGATGCCTTGACACAGAGACAGTCCAATCCCGTAACCGTTTGTTGATTTATCTCGCTGCAAGCGAAAGCTGTCTTCAAAAATGCTCTCGCAATTTTCTTCAGGAATTCCCGGGCCGCTGTTGCAAATGCTGACTTGAACTTTGTAAGCGGTGCGGTGGAGAATTGAAAGATTAACAGTTCCTCGGTCTGGCGTGTACTTGCTGGCGTTGTCAAGCAAGTTGACCACGACTTGTTTGATACGATCTGGATCGGCATAAATCAAGGGCAAATCTGTGGGAATGTCTGTTTCTAAGTTCAGACTTTTCTCCTGAAATTTGTCTTGAAACTGCAAGATTACGTCTTGACAAATCGCCCCCAGTTCGATTTTTTTTGGTTGAATGTGGAGTTGAGCGTTTGTACCCCGGGCTGCTTCCAGGATATCTGTAATCATGCGATCGACAATTCGGATTTGACGGCGAGCTTGTTTCATCAAATGAGCAGCCAGACTCGGTGTCAAACGGGACTTTTGCCCTTCTTTCACCTTCTGACTTGACTCCAAAGTCTCCAAAGCCAAAGATGCGGCCGTCAAGGGATTTCGCAAGTCGTGAGCTAGCATCGCAATAATCCGGTCTTTCAACTGCAACTGCTCTTGCAGGCGTTCTTGTTCCTGTTTGAGGCGAAAAACTTCATCGGAAAGCCTCACGAGTTCGGCGGCGCAAGCAACGGAATAGATGGGTTTTGGGTTGGCCAGAGTTGCAGTTAGAGCTGGGGCCGACTGCTGCTGAGCTGCGTATTCTTCTACAGAACGCTGCCAGCGGGGCCACCAGTGTTCGAGTTGGGCGATCAAATTGCTGCCGGCGAGAGTTTGTCGCGGATCGGGATGAATTTTGAGCAGCGAGGGAGTGGCTACAAGTTTAAAGTGTTCGGCTAAATCGGGCTGTTCTCCTACGTCAATGACTTGAAGCTCAAAGTCGCACTTTGCCTTCAAATCCTTTAAGGACTTGCGGATGTGTCTGGTCTGTTCCCGGGAAGAGGGACGCTTGTCTACGAACAGCAAAAGCTGTAAAAGCGGTGCGGAATTGCCCGGCTGTTCGGGAGAACAGTCGGTATCGCTGGTGCCGGGTGTTGGATGGACGCTGTTGAGCTTTTCGATCGGGTGAAAATAATTGACCATTGCCGAGCCGAGTTATTTCACTTCTACTTTAATTTAATACTTACTTTAGATTTATGCTATTGTCCGATAATTTCGTTACGGCGGGCCCATGACATTTTTGAGATGGAAGAAAAATGAGTCGCTGCGGGTGGTGGTTCAAGTGGCGGCCGCCTTTTTTGTGCTGTGCTTGTTGCTGACGCTGCACCGCTACTACAGCTTTTACGCTACTTACGACCAAGGCATTTTCAATCAACTTTTTTGGAACGGCACTCGGGGTCACTTGTTTGAGAGTTCCCTCTCTTCGGCTTTGTCCACTAATGTCGTTCACCAAAACCAGCTCCCCGAAGTATCTTACTATCGGTTGGGGCAGCATTTCACCCCGGCGCTGATGCTGTGGCTGCCAATTTACTCGCTGTTTCCCTCGCCCGTCACTTTGACTGTGTTGCAGGTAACTTTAATCACGGCGGCGGGAGGAGTGCTCTGGGCTCTCGCCAGACACTATCTGGAACCGAGGCTGTCGGCGACAATTGTTGTGAGCTATTACTGCGCTAACGCGGTCATCGGCCCGACTTTGGGCAATTTTCACGATGTTTGTCAAATTCCGCTGTATGTCTTTGGCTTGCTGCTGGCGATGGAGAAGCGCTGGTGGCCGCTGTTTGGGATTCTGGCAACTTTAATTTTGGCCGTGCGAGAAGATGCGGGAATTGTTTTGTTTGGCGTCGGATTTTACATGATTTGCAGTCGGCGCTATCCTTGGACTGGCTTGGCTGTCTGCATACTCAGTTTTGGTTACACGATCGTCCTGACCAATCTAATTATGCCTTTGTTTTCTGCTGACATATCCCAGCGGTTTATGATGGAGCGCTTCGGTCAATATGCCGATGGAGATGAAGCTTCGACTCTCGAAATTATTTGGGGAATGGTGAGCAATCCCGGGCGGTTGGTTGCACAATTATTTACGCCGTTTTTTGGTAAGATTAAATACCTGCTCGGCCAGTGGTTGCCGTTAGCTTTGGTTCCTGCCGTAGCGCCTGCGTCTTGGATGATAGCTGGATTTCCGCTGCTGAAGCTATTTTTAGCGAAAGGAGAGTCGGTACTGGCGATTAATATTCGCTATGCGATGACTGTGGTTCCAGGGCTTTTTTACGGGGCGATCCTGTGGTGGGCTGGCCGTCAAAAGGAAGAAGATAAAATGGTGAGAGAGGAAAGAATGTTTTTGCGTTTTCCTTCTGCTTTATTTCCTCTGCCTTCGTCTTCAAAGTTTCGCCGCTTTTGGGCGTTTTGCATTTGCTTGTCGCTATTTTTTACCTTCACGTCTAACCCAAATCGGACTTTTTCTTGGATTTTGCCCGATGCGATCGCTCCTTGGGTGCAGGTTCCTCTGGTCAGACAGTGGCAGCACGTTTTGCAAGTGCGGCCGCTGTTGGCTGAAATACCTGCTGATGCTAGCGTGGCTGCGACGAATACTATTGTGCCGATTTTGTCAAGCCGCCGGGAAATTCTCAGGTTTCCGATGTTTGAACTGCGGAATGATGCGGGGGAGGCAGTGAAGATGGAATATGTAATTGCCGATCTCTGGCAGTTGCAGCAGTATCAGACTGCGTTTCGCCGAGAACGGGGACAGTTGCAGGAGATCGTGTCGGCGATCGATCGAATGTCCCAATCTCGAGAGTACGGAATTGTTGGCTGGGAAGACGGCGCGATTTTAATGCGTCAGGGTGCTATTTCTAACTCTACATCGGTGGCGGCTTGGACTCGTTTTCGCCGAGAGTTGGAGCCGATTTTGAAGAAAGGGTAAGCGGGTAGGTGCGATCGCCATTGCTTCCTTCTGTGGCTCAAATCTTGAGGAAACCTGTTTTTTTCAGGCAATGGCGATCGAGCAATTTCCTGCAAAAACCCGGTTTTTGCATGATTTTCCGTCCTTGTTGCTGCCAAAAGTCAGCTATTGGGCATAAACTTGCGATCGACCAACATTTGAGGTTGTGTATTATACAATAAACCTGTTAATCATAAACATTAAGATATATAAATTCTTTGGAGGGGAGAAAGATGAAAATTTTGGTATTGGCATGGGAGTTTCCTCCCAGAATAGTAGGCGGTATCGCCCGCCACGTATCGGAACTGTATCCTGAATTGGTGAAGCTGGGCCACTCGATTCACTTAATTACAGTAGAGTTCGGCCACGCACCGATGTACGAAGTGGTGGAAGGAATACGGGTACATCGGGTGGTGGTGGGGCACGCCAGGGACTTTTTTCACTGGGTGGCCAACCTGAACCAAAGCATGGGCCACCAAGGCGGCAAACTGATGCTGGAGGAAGGCCCCTTTGATATCATCCACGCTCACGACTGGTTGGTGGGAGATGCGGCGATCGCCCTCAAGCATACCTTTAAAGTACCCCTAATTGCCACCATCCACGCCACCGAATACGGGCGGTTCAACGGCATCCACAATGAGGGGCAGCGCTACATTAATTCCAAGGAAAACGACCTCGCTTACAACGCTTGGCGGGTAATTGTTTGCAGCGATTATATGCGGCGGGAAGCCGAACGGGTACTATCGAGTCCGTGGAACAAAATCGAGGTAATTTACAATGGAATTAGGTCGGAGAAAAAGCCCCGATGGCACGAATTTGACGCGATGAATTTCCGCCGAAACTTTGCTGACGACGACGAAAAAATAGTATATTATGTAGGAAGAATTAGCTATGAAAAAGGTATTGCTGTATTTTTGAATGCTGCACCTAAAGTAATTTGGGAAATGGGGGGTAAAGCTAAAATTGTAATTGTTGGCGGCGGCAATACAGACCATCTCAAACTTTTGGCTGGGAATTTAGGAATTTGGAATAAGTGTTATTTTACTGGCTTCATGTTTGAGGAACATCTCGACAAATTCCAGACGGTGGCTGACTGCGCGGTTTTCCCCAGTCTTTACGAACCTTTTGGGATTGTAGCCTTAGAAAGCTTTGCTGCAAGGGTGCCGGTAGTGGTTTCCGATGCGGGCGGCTTGCCGGAGGTGGTTGTGCACACTAAAACTGGGGTTGTTACTGAGGCCAACAATCGGGATTCTTTGGCATGGGGAATTTTGGAGGTGCTGAAAAATCCGGGTTACGGGCGGTGGTTGGTTGACAATGCTTATGAGGATTTGGAACGCCGGTTTAGTTGGCCGAAGTTGGCGATGGAAACCGAGTGGGTTTATCGGCGGGTGGTGGAGGAAAGGGCTGAGGTTGATTGGTAAGAATGCTCTTTTTTACTGTTGACTGTTCGCGGTTGACTGTTCGCGGTTGACTGTTCGCGGTTGACAGTTGACAGTTGACAGTTGACGGTTGACAGTGAGTCGAATATCAACTTTTTTGGTGCAAATCTTAAGAATTTGTAACACAATGATAGAGACACTCGAACTTACTTTGAGTGGACTCGGAAGGTTTTACAGGAATTTGCATCTTGAATATTTTTAGCGACATCGATCCCCAACCCAGACGCAGCTTGCTGACTTTATTCACCGCAGGCCTCCTATTCTGGTCTAGTTTGGCTTCGCTGCTGCCAACTTTGCCACTGTACGTTCAATTTGTGGGCGGCACAAAACAGCAAATTGGCGTTGTGATGGGTGCATTTGCGATCGGACTTTTGCTATCGAGGCCGCAGTTGGGTAAAATAGCCGACAGCAGCGGGCGAAAACAAGTTTTGCTGCTAGGCGCGGCAGTCGCTGCGATCGCCCCGATGGGCTACCTGTTAGCTCAATCTATCCCCTTACTGTTATTTATGCGGGCTTTTCACGGCATTAGCATCGCCGCTTTTACCACCGCTTACAGCGCTTTGGTAACAGATTTGTCGCCGCCAGGAAAGCGGGGCGAATTAATCGGTTACATGAGCTTGGTGAACCCTATTGGTCTAGCAGTTGGGCCGGCTATTGGCGGATTTGTGCAAGCTTGGGTTGGTTATACTCCTTTGTTTGCGATGTCGGCGGTTTTCGCTGCAACGGCTGTATTTTTTACCTGCAAAATTGCGGAACCAAATTTTGCAGAGTTAACAAAATCTGACTCGCTATCTGAGGACAAAAATAGCCAAAAATACTGGAAAATGCTCTGGAATCCTAGAGTGCGGATTCCGGCTTTAGTGTTATTGGTGGTTGGTTTAGTCTTTGGAACTTTGAGCACTTTTATGCCTTTGTTTATCCAAGAAACCAAGGCTAATTTGAATCCGGGATTATTTTATTCTACGGCGGCTATCGCCAGTTTTGGTATACGGTTGCTCACGGGACGGGCTTCGGATAAATACGGTCGCGGCTTGTTTATTTCTGGCGGTTTAATCTGTTACGCCCTGTCTATGTTATTGTTGTATTTTGCTAACAACAGCAGTGCTTTTTTAATCGCAGCTTTGGTTGAAGGTTGCGCGGGCGGTACTGTTTTGCCGATGATGGTAACGCTAATGTCTGACAGGTGCGAACCTCATGAAAGGGGCCGCTTGTTTTCGCTTTGTATTGGGGGATTTGATTTGGGGATTGCGATTGCTGGGCCAACTTTAGGCTTTGTTGCTGAACAAGTTGGCTACAGAAATATGTTTGGTTTTGCGGCTGGCCTTGCTGGCTTGGCTTTGCTGATTTTTATTACTCAGTCTAGCAAGGGCTTGTCTAATTCGATGAAATTTGCGATCGGGCGAGGCAAAGATGTTTATGCTTTGAATCGATGATATAACAGAAGCAAGAAGGAAGAGGCAATCATGGGACTTACAAAAAAACCCGGTTTATCCCAAAAATCCTGAATCTATGCGACAGATATTGAGGCAGAAACCGGGTTTTTGTCCCCGCGCACCATTCTCACCAACAGGCAAGATGCCTGTTCCACAAAGAGTGAGTTTTCTGTAAAAGGTACAAATTAAAAAAGTTATGAGCCTTGAATGTTGAGTTGGATTAATTTCTTAATTCAAAACTCAAAACTCAAAATTCATAACTTTTAGTAGTGGGCTTGGAGGGATTCGAACCCCCGACCTCATGGTTCGTAGCCATGCACTCTATCCAACTAAGCTACAAGCCCCTGTTGAGTTCAGATTTAATCTAAAATTGATTAAGTTCTTTTCTCACAGAATCTAACATTAACACCATTACCAAAATAATGCAAGACCTTTCGCCAACTTTTTCTAAATTGCCCGATCGCCCGCAGCTAACTCACCTCGACAACAGCGGTGAAGCCCAAATGGTGGACGTTTCGGCAAAAGTGGCAACTGTGCGGCAAGCTGTGGCCGCGGGGCGGGTGCGGATGTCGGCGGAGACCTTTGCTGCGATCGAAGCGGGGAATGCGCCGAAAGGGGATGTGTTGGGCACTGCGAGGCTGGCTGGGATTATGGCGGCCAAGCAGACGGCTAATTTGATTCCTCTGTGTCACCCTCTGCCCCTGAGTAGCGTGAAGGTGCAGGTGATACCGGATGCTGGGTTGCCGGGGTATCAAATTCGGGCGACGGTGAAAATTAAGGCGGAAACAGGGGTGGAAATGGAGGCGCTGACGGCGGTTTCGGTGGCGGCGCTGACTCTGTACGATATGGCGAAGGCTTTGTCCAAGTCGATCGCGATTGAATCGATTCGACTGGTGAGTAAAAGCGGCGGCAAGTCAGGGGACTATGAAAATTTAGAGGCATAAGTTTCCTGCCTTGAGAGAGATGCAAAATTCAAAAAGCTGCACTTAAGATTAAAATAGGCAGAGAACTACTAATATCAAGTGAAAAACTATGCCTCCTCGTTGGCCCCGCAAACCCGATCGCAATGATCCAGAGTACCGCCGGTTAGATGACCGCATGAATTTTGCTATCCACGTCGGTCTTTTTTCTGCTACCAATTCTGTTTTGTGGTTTGTTCACAATTTGCAGAAGGCTAATTGGCCTTGGGCAATTTCGGTAACGGGTGGATGGGCTCTAGTAGTTTTGGCCCACGCGATTTACATTTTCGCGATCGCCGATTATTCGCCCCTCACCAAAGATTCTGGCTGAAGGCAGTTGTCGGCGATTTGTTAAGTCTTTTGATTGATAACAAATAACGTTCTGCTTTTTTTATATGGCTAATACTACACAGGCGATCGAATCCTTAGCAGCCGAAATCGGCGAAAATGTCTACATTGACATTGCCAAATGGCATTTGTATCTGAGAGATGCTCACCTGCATACCGTTGTTGCCAAACAACTTTACCCGATACTGGAAGATGGCAATTTAGATGCTGACAAAGTTGGACAAGTTTTGCAAGGAATTCCAGTCAAGTTGGGCGGCGGCAAGCGGGAAGTTCCGCTTGCAGATTTGATTCCGATGCAGTGTCAAGTTCAGTTGATGGATGTGCTTGAGGAATTTCAGCGGAATATGTAAAGTGCGATCGCCCTTTTTTACTTAAGGGCGATCGTAGTCAAGGTCGGAAACGGCAATGCCGTGTCCTGCGTTGTCTTGTTGTATGTTTAAAGATGTAGTAACCCCTTGTAGGGTGCGTCGCTGCGAAATTTTCGAGTTGATTTGTAGATGGTTGGTGGCGACGCACCTTACGGTATCTACGGGAATTACGATCGACTAAACCGCCAATTGGGCGATCGCATCGTCAGCAAAGTGCTAAATAAACCAGGGAAATTTCGGATATTTATTTGCGAAAACGGCCGCGAATGCGATCGACAAACATATCAACTTCCGGCAACTTCATCTGACTGACAAACACCGCAAAAACTGCTAACCCTACAAAACTTGCTACACTCAACTGCACTAATTGAATTACCAAACCTTCAGTACCCAAAACTCTTTGACAGGCTTGCAGAGTAGCCAAGGTAACGAAAGCAGTTAGACAACTGCCAGAAGTCAACCCCAGAAAAGGCAAACTCCACTTTCGCCAAGGCAGGCCGCCCAGCTTTTTATCTAATAAGTACAAAAGCATAACCATTGAAAGAAGATTCACTCCCACCGTCGCCAAAACTAATCCGGGCGCGCCAAAAGCTCCTACTAACAAATAATCCAGCAATCCGTTAAAAAAGATATTGATAATACTGACGCGAAAAGGGGTTTCTCCGTCTCCCAAAGCGTAAAATACCCGCACCACAACGTCGCGTCCCAAATACACAAACATTCCAATACTGTAAGCCATCAATATCGGCGTGACAAACTCCGAGGCTGACCGATCGAAAGCATAGCGTTCGTAAACCACGCGGACGATCGGCCCGGCAAGTGTTACCATTAAAGCGCTCAGGGGCAGCATCGTAACCCCGGTCAAAATTAAAGATTGACGAATTTTATTTTTTAATTCCGGCCAATCTTTGGGTTCTGTGAGGCGAGAAAATATCGGCAAAAATGGCACTAAAATTACATTAGAAATGATGCCTAAAGGCGTCATAACTAACAAGCCGCTGTAACCCATCGCAGAGGCAGCTTGAGGGATGTAGGATGCGAAAAATAGGTCAGTATAGACATTAATTTGCAGCATTCCCGAGGATAAGGTAGCAGGAACCATCACCTTAATTACTTCTTGCACTCCGGGGCGTTTAAAATTAAACCGCAAGCGCAATGTTCCCAAGCCGGCGCGCCACTGCGCCGCCAGTTGCACCAACCACTGCAAAACTGCTCCTGCTAAGGTTCCCCAAGCTAACACTAAGCCGCCAATTAGTGCGTATTGTGGCTGAATAATTTTTTCTCCCAGTTGCAGTGCGAGAATCCCCAAACCGCCGACAAGTGCAACGCTGGAAAATAAAGGACTAATCGAAGGCAACCAGTACATATCGGCGGCATTGAGAGTGCCAAAACCAATCCCGATTAAGCCTGAAAGTAATGCCATCGGCGCCATAATCCGAAATTGCTGGACGGCAACTGCTTTGATTTCTAAACCTTCTGCTGTTCTATTTAATCCCGGTGCTACCAAATCTATTAGCGGATCGGCAAAAATAATTAAAGCGACTGTTACTAACAGCAGCAAGCCGCCGACTAAGGTGGTGATAGTCTCGACTAAGGGCGCTGCTTCTTTTTTGTCGCGGCGGGCTAAAACGCTGACTATGGCGCTGTGAAATGGCCCGTTAATGCCTCCGAGCAAAATAAATAAGAAACCGGGGATGACGTAGGCATAATTGTAGGCATCGACGGCGACACCGACTCCAAAGGCTGCGGCGATCGCAATTTGGCGCACCAAGCCGAAGACTTTGCTAATGAGAGTGGCGATTGCGACAATGCCGGCAATGCCTGCTAGAGAACGAGAGGGTTTCTGTAATTCTGCCACAAATGGTTACAAAC
This sequence comes from Microcoleus sp. N3A4, assembly GCF_036701805.1. Taxonomy (NCBI): domain Bacteria; kingdom Bacillati; phylum Cyanobacteriota; class Cyanophyceae; order Oscillatoriales; family Microcoleaceae; genus Microcoleus; species Microcoleus sp. N3A4. The sequence continues at coordinate 79,620 of NZ_JAUBRJ010000019.1, read as the reverse complement.
GCTAATGCTAAAGGGATTCACTTATTTTAATAGCGAATCGGGAGAATCATATCATGAACTCAGAAAACTTCTATACTGAATTGCGTTTACTGGACAATTTTATCGATATTACTGACTTGCAGAACTTTGTTGACGTACCCGATGATTGGTACATTATTATCACAGATATTCGCGGTTCTACAAAAGCGATTGAAGCTGGAAAATATAAAGAAGTTAACTTGTTGGGGGCTTGTTCGATCGCTGCTGTTTTGAATGTAGCAGGCCAAATAGAAATTCCCTTTATCTTTGGTGGCGACGGCGCTTCTCTTTTAATGGGGCCCTCGCTTTTACCCGCTGCCCAGAAAGCTTTGCTGGCAACTCAACAAATGGCTAAGACTGAATTTGACATGGATTTGCGAGTTGGGGCTGTGCCGGTTAAAGTTGTGGCAGCAGCTAATTATCCGGTTAAAATAGCTAAGTTTAAAGTTTCGGAAAATTACAGCCAAGCTATTTTGACCGGCGGCGGCTTAGCCCGTGCTACTGAACTTATTAAAGACCCTGCTGCTGGTAATATTTACAGTATTAAAAATAATGGCATTTCTGCAACCGCCGATTTTTCTGGATTGGAGTGTCGGTGGCAGGATATTCCCAGCAAGTACGGGGAAATAGTAACGCTGCTGGTAATGGTGCGAGAAGATTTTGGTCAGGAGAGCAATCTAATTTATAGAAAAGTTTTAAAACTAATCGAATACATTTACGGCAAGGAAGATTGTTTAAATCCGATCGTCAGCCAAAATCTTAAATTGACATTGAGTAGCGCCAAGCTGATTAAAGAAACTCTAGTTAGGGCGAGCGGTTGTAGTTGGTTAGACCGCCAGCTATATTTATCAAAAATACAGTTAGAGACGGCGCTTGGTTCGCTGCTAATGAATTTGAAAGTTAAGACAGAAGAGTTAGATTGGGGAGTTTATAAAGATATTGCGATCGCAGCTACGGATTACCGCAAATTTGATGATATGTTGAGAATGGTAATTTCGGGCAATGCGTCGCAGCGAAAAAAATTGACGGGGTATTTGGAAAAGAATTACCGAGAGGGCAAGCTGGTTTACGGTTTGCACGTTGCTGACAGAGCTTTGATGACTTGTTTGGTGTTTGAACGCAACGGCCAACAAGTGCATTTTATAGACGGTGCTGATGGTGGTTATACTTTAGCGGCGAAGGATATGAAACAAAGAATGCAGGACTAAAGTTCTTACTACAAACCTTTTATGCTATGATACTTAAATCTAAAATCTCAAATCTAAAATTGAATGGCTGTGCTAAAACTTTATCACAATCCGCTCTCTACTAACAGTCGCCGCGTCTGGATTGCCTTGCTCGAAAAAGAAATAGAGTTTGAATTAGTGGCGCTAAAATTAAACGGCGATCAATTTCAGCCTGATTTTTTGGCAATTAGTCCTTTTCACCACGTCCCTGTTTTAGCTGATGGGGATTTTCATGTCATAGAAACGCTGGCAATTCTTGATTATCTGGAAGCTAAGTATCCTGCGCCCGCCCTGCTACCGGAGGATGAAGGAGAAAGGGCGATCGTCCGCATGGTACAAATGGTGACAGTGAACGAGTTGACGCCGGCGATGAGTCCTTTTGTACGCCAGACTTTCGGCGGCGAAGGCGACCCGGAAAAGTTGGAGAAAGCACAGCAGCAAGTGGCGGCGGTACTGAGGTTTTTTGAGGATTTATTGGGCGATCGACCTTTTTTTGGCAGCAGCAGTGGCATTACCCTCGCCGATGTTGTGGCAGGAGTTTCCGTGCCTTGGCTGCCCGAGTTAGGCGTGTCTTTGGAAAAATACCCCAATTTGCAGGCTTGGTCGGAACGCTTAAATTCCCGCGCTTCTTGGCAAAAAACTCAAGCTAGTCCCGAATTGGTAGAAGCTTTTAAAGTGCAAATGAAACAGTTGATGAAAGGCCGGCAAAAGCAACCTTTGAATGATGAAATAAATGATGCGAACAAATAAAAAAGTTAATTCACGACAAAACTTACGCAAGTAGCAGATTGAAACAGGTTTGTAGTTGCGCTTCAGCGCTGAAGCGCAACTACAAACATACTAAAATATCAAAATCGAATGAGTGACTTTATTTACAAATATCCCGCTTTATTACCCGGCATTTTAATCAAGCGGTACAAGCGATTTTTTGCCGAAATCGAACTAGATTCGGGAGAAATAATCACCGCGCACTGTCCGAATACCGGCCCGATGACTGGTGTTTGCATTCCCGGAAATCCTGTGCTGGTATCTAGCAGCAACAATCCCAAACGCAAATTGGCTTATACTTGGGAATTAATTAAACTGTGCGACACCGAACCAACTTGGGTGGGTGTTAATACGGGTTTGCCGAATCGAGTAATTAAGTTAGCTTTGGAATTAGGCTTGTTTCCCGAGTTGGGTAATTACACTTTAATTCAACCAGAAGTTGTTTACGGGCTAGACAAAAAAAGCCGAGTTGATTTTTGGTTGACTGGCGATACTAAACCAATTTTTCTGGAAGTTAAAAATACAACTTGGGCAAAAGAAAACTTGGCTTTATTTCCCGATACAGTCACAGAAAGAGGACAGAAACATTTGAGAGAATTGATCGAAGTGGTGCGGCAGGGTTCGAGGGCTGTAATGCTGTATTTTATTAATCGCGGGGATTGTACTGATTTTGCTCCCGGGGATAGTGCCGATCGCCTTTACGGAGAATTGTTCAGACAGGCCATGAGTGAAGGTGTCGAAGTTTTGCCTTGCCGGTTTGACGTGACGCCGGAAGGGATTCGCTATTTGGGATTGGCAAAGCTTGATGTGTGAGGACACGATCGTCTTAATATTATGAGATTGTTGGCATCCACAATTAAAACCCGATCGCCATCAACAACCGGGTCTGGTAAAACTATCATTTAACCAAGAGCGATCGCCTCTTAATTTTGACTGCCAACAATCCCAATCCTGCAACAATCGTGGCAGCCATACTGCTAGGTTCCGGCACTGCTTCGGCAATACTGAGAGAATTGATGCCCACAGCCCGATCGCCCTCAGAACTGCTATAGACAAGCCGCGAGATGTTAGCAATATCGCTGCGAACGCCGAAAAATTGGGCCGAATTATCCAGTGCTAATGAGGATGTTCCTTGTGTTGAAAAACTGCCTAACAAATTATTATTACTGTCAAAGGCCGAGATCGATGCAGTGAATAGAAACGTATCATCTACCGCTATTTGCGTTCCTGCGGCCGCCACGGGGCGATCGAAGGTAATCGTCAGCGGGCCAGGGTTTCCGACTGCTGGCGGCGGGCCTGGGATTAAGCCTGTAAACAAAATGAAATCACCGCTGGCAAAGTTGGTGGGAATGCCTGGTGAAGGCAAGGTTTGAAAAAGTAAGGGAGGCGTCACTCCTGGAGTTGCAGCCTGGGGAATATTGACATTAACTCCGAGTCCTTGTTCCGAGGTGACTGAGAAGGAGTTGGGCAATACTTTGAACGGCGGCTGGACTGGCCCTAAAATCGACCAATCAACGCGATCTGTACCTCCCAATGTCGCGCGATCGCTCACGAATGTCAGATTAGCAGCTTCAACCGGCGGTGCTAATAGGATTAGCAGAGTGCCGATCGCAGTTCCCGCAGCGGATATTTTTAGCGATCGGGTTTTTTGGGCTGTGGGTACAAATTTCGGCAGGCGATCGCTTTGTATTAGCTGCACTTTGAAGTGTTGAAATTTGTCACAAATCATAATAATTCCTCCTTGCGACCTGTACGCAAAATATTACAGAATTTTTGTTCTGCAAAAACTGAATATTGAAATTAGGTCGATGTCTAATATACTTTACATCCTGATAATTAACTCTAATTATTTAACAACACATAACATTACGCATAATTTCGTAAGGTGAGGATTTCCCGCCCTACAATTGGTATTCCGTGCAATTGAAAACAGCTATAAAACTTGAGGGTTCTCTAAAGTTGGAAGTACATCCGAGACATTTTCATACCTTAGTATCTTCGGCAACAGGGAATGTTTCGATTACAATACACTATGTAGCATCTAATAAAAAAGAGCGATCGCACTATGGGAATGACCCTGACCGAAAAAATCTTAGCCAAAGCATCAGGCCGCACTAAAGTCGAGCCCGGAGAAAACATCTGGGTAGAAACAGACGTGCTGATGACCCACGATGTCTGCGGCCCCGGCACTATCGGCGTTTTCAAACGCGAATTCGGCGAGAATGCGAAAGTCTGGAATCCCGACAAAATCGTCTTAATTCCCGACCACTACATTTTCACCAACGACGAACGCGCTAACCGCAACGTCGATATTCTCCGCGATTTTGCCCAAGAACAAGGGATAAAATACTTTTACGACATCACGGATCGATCGGACTTCAAAGCAAATCCCGATTACAAAGGAGTTTGCCACATCGCGCTAGCACAAGAAGGCCACACCAGACCGGGCGAAGTGCTCTTCGGCACCGATTCCCACACCTGCAATGCCGGCGCTTTCGGACAATTTGCCACCGGTATCGGCAATACAGACGCGGCTTTTATCATGGGAACTGGCAAATTGCTGATTAAAGTTCCGGCGACAATGCGCTTTGTATTCAACGGTGAACTGCCGGATTATTTGTTAGCAAAAGACCTAATTTTGCAGATTATTGGTGATATTAGCGTTGCCGGTGCTAACTACCGGACAATGGAATTTGCCGGCGATACAGTTGAGCGTTTGACGATGGAAGAACGGATGACGCTGTGCAATATGGTGATTGAAGCAGGGGGTAAAAACGGCACGGTTGCGCCAGATCAAACTACGTTTGATTACGTTACTTCTCGGACTGACAAACCCTTCGATTCATTTTACAGCGATGGGGATGCTACATTTTACAGCGATCGCACCTACGATGTCAGCAAATTAGAACCAGTGGTCGCCAAACCGCACTCTCCCGACAACCGCGACTTAGCCCGCAATTGCCGCGATGTCAAGATCGATCGAGTTTACATCGGTTCCTGCACCGGCGGCAAAACCTCCGACTTCCTGAATGCCGCCCGCATTCTGAAAGGAAATCAAGTCAAAGTTCCGACTTATTTAGTACCAGCAACTCAGAAAGTTTACGAAGATTTGTTTGTCACAAAATACGAGGGTCAAACGCTTTCAGAAATCTTCTTAGCGGCCGGCTGCATCGAACCCGCAGCGCCTTCTTGCGCCGCTTGTTTGGGCGGCCCGAAAGATACTTTCGGGCGGATGAACGAACCGGAAATTTGCGTGTCTACAACTAACCGCAATTTCCCCGGCCGCATGGGGAATAAAGAAGCGCAAGTTTATCTAGCTTCGCCTTACACGGCGGCGGCTTCTGCGCTGACTGGGTATGTCACCGATCCGCGCGAATTTCTGTGTTAGATAGTTGCTTTTAGCATTCTTTAAGGTTGACACAATGGCTGAAGAGTTCCCTATAATTGTAGTTCCAGAAGCAGCCTCTGAGCTATCTGAAACCGAGACTATGGGAACTAGGTACAAGTTCTGGTTTGACGATCCAAATTTAGGGCCTTGCTTGTACAAAAAGTCTCGACCGGATACAGGTGAAGATTGGGCAGAAAAAATTGCAGCCGAGTTGTGCAAACTCCTCGGACTGCCCCATGCTCAATATGAACTGGCAACTTGGAAAAGTCAACGCGGAACTGTCTCACTATCATTTTTGCCCGATAGTGGCAGTTTCATTCCTGGAAATCAATTTTTGTCTGCGAACGCACCGCACAAAGTTGATATTGTGTTGAATGCGATCGCAGACAATTCTGTTAATTTGCCCCTCGATTGGGTTCCGCCAGTCGGGATAGAAACAGCAGTAGAAACTTTTGTCGGATATTTGCTATTAGATGCCTGGATTGGCAATACAGACCGTCACTCAGAGAATTGGGGTGTATTAGATAAACCCGAAAGCGATCCTACTTTAAATATCGCCAGATATCTAGCACCAACTCACGACCATGCCTCTAGTTTGGGAGTGCGGATATCTGACGAAGAACGGCAAAAGAGATTGATTACAAAAGATACTGGCTATTCTGTCCAAGCTTATGCGAAAAGATGCTCTTCTCAGTTATATGCTAGCGATAATAGACCAAAGCCTCTCAAGACTTTTGAGGCATTCCGCGAAGCAGCGCTATACTATCCCCAAGCAGCCCAAGTTTGGCTTAATTGCCTTACCAGGATTTCAGCTAATGATACGCTAGCCATTTTTAACCGGATACCGCGCGATCGAATTTCACAAATTACCATTGAGTTTTCTCAACAATTACTTAAATTTAACAGAGAAAGGCTACTTGAATTGACAGGAGATTTGCTTTGAAAACACTATTTTTGGCTTGGCAAGACCCGGTCAGCAGTTCTTGGTTTCCGATTGGTCGATTGACATTTAACGGTAAAGAATACCAGTTCAATTATACAAAGGGTGTTCTAAAAGCTCTACTTGAGTGCTTGTTTAAACCCTTGCCATCTTTCCCTGATTTCAGTAAGGTTTACACTTCACAGAAACTGTTTCCCTTGTTTTCCAATCGCGTGATGCCGCGATCGCGCCCTGACTACCCTGAATTTGTACAGTGGTTGAATATCCCTCAACACGAAGATGACCCAATTGCTTTATTGGCCCGCAGCGGAGGGAAACGGGTAACTGATAATTTTGAGGTATTCCCCTGTCCCGAACCGGATGAAAATGGACGTTACCGCATCCATTTTTTTTCACATGGACTGCGACACCTTCCCAAGCCGGCAATTGAACGGATTAATGGGCTTCAAGTGGGCGAACTTTTGTATTTAGCCCACGAATTTCAAAATCGGTACGATTCCTCTGCTTTGCTTTTGTGTACTGAAGATCGCTGGATTGTAGGCTATTGTCCGCGCTATCTTTGCGGGGATATTCTTCAAATTATCTCGCAGCATCCAAAATTGGTTCGCGTAGAAGTCGATCGCCTCAACCAACCCCCAACGCCGCTACAGTTCCGCTTGCTGTGCAAGATGACCGCCGATTGTCCGACAGACTTTCGCCCCTTCCAAGGCCCGATGTACCAGCCGGTTAGCAGTGATGTTTTAGCTGCGAGTGCGATCGGATAATCAGCAACAATAAGTAAAATTACGATCGCATAATTAGGGAAAAAGTCAAGTTAATTATTGTGAATTGAATACAGAAGATTGCACAATTCAGACAAATAATTAGCTCAATGTTGACATTTTTTCCATAATAGAGTATGTTTTAGCTAATTTATCGATTCCAAATTCCGCAGTCTCAGTTTAAGCCCAGAGAATTTATGAAAGTTAGAGCTACACATTGCTAATGCTTTCCATTAGTATTGTTCTTCTGCGGGCAACCAATTAGACTTATACTTTTTATAATTAAAATTGGTCTGGGTGCGAAATTGACTGAACATAAACTTCAGAGAATTGTGAGTATGAACAAAAAAATAAAGATTGGGGTTGCTGAAGCTTTTGGTACTTTTGTGTTGGTATTAGGTGGATGTGGCAGTGCGGTTTTAGCGGGAGACAAAATCGGCTTTTTGGGAGTGTCGATCGCCTTTGGCCTGTCTCTCTTAATCATGGTTTATACGATCGGCCCTATCTCGGGATGCCACATTAATCCGGCGGTAAGCGTCGGTTTAGTAGTTGCCAAACTGATCGATGCTGTTCTGCTTCCTTATTATATAGGCGGTCAGATTGTAGGGGGAATTTTAGGCGGTCTTGTTTTGTACATGATCGCATCAGGAAAACCGGGTTTTGATGCGGCGGCTTCGGGATTTGCGTCTAACGGTTTTGCAGAACATTCTCCCACTGGTTACGGACTTTTGGCAGCAGCTTTGACGGAAATTGTACTGACTGCTTTTCTGTTATTTACAATCATGGGTACTACCCATCCCAAATATCCCGTCGGTTTGGGCGGAATTCCGATCGGCTTGATGCTAGTGTTGATTCACTTAATCGGAATTCCCGTAACCAATACTTCAGTTAACCCAGCTAGAAGTATCGGTGTGGCACTTTTTCAAGGCGGATGGGCAATCCAACAGTTGTGGGCGTTTATTATATTCCCAGTGATTGGTGGAATTATCGGCGTTTTGGCTTATAATTTGATTAGACCCACTATGGAAGAAATTTGATCGAGAATCAAAAATAAACCGGGTTTATTGAATTTTTTAGGGTGGTAGAATTCATCCGGCAACTTAAGCAACCCGGTTTGTCGATCGCACAACTCGATCGAATTGCAAGTATTTCGGTAAATAGGCGCCATGATTACGATCGTGATGGGAGTTTCCGGTTCTGGCAAAACTACTGTTGGCAAGTTGCTGGCGCAATCTCTCAATTGGGATTTCAGCGATGCCGACGATTTTCACCCATCAGCTAATATCGAAAAAATGAGTTTGGGCATTCCTTTAGAAGATGGCGATCGTCTTCCTTGGCTATTACAATTGCAAGCTGCAATAGACAGGTGGCTTTGGGAAGATAGAAATGTGGTTTTGGCTTGTTCTGCTTTAAAAGCATCTTACCGCGAAATGCTTTGCCGAGACCAGCAGCGGATGAAAATAGTTTATCTCAAATGTTCTTTTCAGCTATTGACAGCCCGGTTAACAAGTCGCGAAAATCACTACATGAAAGCAGACTTGTTGTTAAGTCAGTTAGACACTCTCGAAGAACCAGAAGATGCAATTATCATAGATGCTTCGCAGCCACTAGAGTTAATCGTGCGCCAAATTAGAACTCATCTGATGCGCGGTTAATTGCCCGCAATAAAACCTACAGCGTATTCCAGGTTTATGAAGTGTAGGGACACGGCAATGCCGTGTCCCTACGGGGGTCGATCTGGGGTGTACTTCATAAACGTCGAATCTGCTGTATAATACCAAATCTAGCTTAAATATCCCTTGATTTCTTAGTCCCTCTCAGCTAGGAGGAGAGTTTGTATAGTAGCGATTTCAAACGCCGAGTATTATCGAGGGTTTTTAACGCGGATTTAGTATAAGAGTTATTTTTTTTATCGACCGGGTTTCTGAACCAAATTTAGCGCCCTCTCCGTTTCCAGGCCGATAGGTTCGGGATGCTAATTTTTGTACAAATACAAGAAAGCTTCTACTTCAGCGCCGGTTGGTTGAGATTTAATTGCCCCTGGTTTCATCGCTGTCATCGCACCTACTGCACTGGCATAAGTTACAATTTTTTGGGCTATTTTTGGGTCTGCTAAATTCTTGATTCCATGCTTGCACAATTGGCTGACAAAACCAGCCAGAAATGCGTCGCCGGCACCTGTTGTATCCTCAACATCTACTGTAAAGGCGGGGATTTTTCCTTCATTTTCCGAGAGACAATAAGCGCAACCTTTCTCGCCCGCAGTCACCAAAACGCCTTCTACAGAATCGAGCCGGTAGGTAATAGCTCCAGCGTCGGTAGTTGCAAACAACCATTCGGCTTCTTCCTCAGATAACTTGACAAAATCAACTTTGTTTAAGATTTTTCTAATGCGCGCTTTTGCTTCGTCTGGATTTGACCAAAACACTGGACGCCAATTGATGTCAAGTATAATTTTAACGTCGTAATGTTCTGCTAGTTCGATCGCTCGGGCGATCGCCTCTCGACTTTCAGGATAAGCTAATTCTAAAGTGCCTAGCACTAAAAATTCCGCATTTTCAAACAGCACCTCGGGTAGTTGTGCAGCGAGGAGGTGGGTGTCGGCAAAATCCGCAGTATCAAATTCGCCAAAACCGGCAAAATTTCGATCGCCCGCTTGATTCCGCAAAACATAAACTTGCCGCGTCGGCGCACTCGGATGCCGCTGCACTCCAGCGGTATCAACCCCTACTTCTTGCAATACCTGCACTAGGGAATTCCCCAATTCATCCCCACCTACAGCACCGATAAATCCCGCCGCCGTCCCCAATTTAACCAAAGCACAGGCAACATTAGCAGGAGCACCGCCGGGATATGCCGTCCAAGATTCTACCTCTTCAAGAGATACTCCTGTTTTGTCTGCTAAACAATCAAATAAAATTTCACCCAGACACAGAACGCGAGGATAAGTCATATGAATTTTAGATGTTAGATGTTAGATTTTAGACCAGCAGCAGACAGGTAAATAATGATTTTTAACCCATCCCAGAAAAATTGCAAGGTATTTTTTAATGGCTGCTCCTATAATATCAGACCTACTGATACTGGCAGTTACTCCCTTAAGACTGAAGTATAGTGCGGGCGTATCAGTTAGTTGTTTGACGTGCAAACATCTGCCGGTTGGGCCCGGATGTCAGATAGGCGCAGGTAAAGGCAGCATCAGCCACCCGACGCACAAGCAGTGCAAGTGGCTGCGCGTCTTGCTGTGTCGGGGCTGGGTTTGCACTCCAGGCGATTCTGCAAGCGAGTTGGTGCTTCGGGCCCGAAAGAGTAGCACAGCAAATTTAATTTTCTCTTCATACTCGATCCCTCATCCTTTAGAATTGTAGATAGGTAAATATGCAGACATAGGAAAAATTTATGAGTGGGAGTGTCTCTGGGACCCCTGTCACGCTGTCGGACAGAGAATTGCAAGTGGTAGAGTTAGTAGCGGCGGGATTGACTAATGAGAAAATAGCCGAAAAGTTGGAGATTAGCAAGCGTACAGTTGACAACCACATTAGCAATATCTTGAACAAGACGCCCGCTGACAATCGAGTTACGCTGGTGCGGTGGGCGTTGCAGTGGGGGAAGGTATGTTTGGACGATATTAACTGCTGCTCTCTACCGAGGCCGATCGATAAAGAAGTATCTTAAGTAGAGGATCAGGTTGGGGACAGGCAAAGAAATGATGCAAACGGCACAAGAAAAACAACTCCGCTATCAAATTCAATGCCCTGGATTGCCGCTGGCGGTGTATCGCGAAGTGGCGGCCCATTTGCGTCAAGTTGAAGGGGTGCAAACCGGTTTAATTCCGCAGCAGTCGCAGCGGTTTGATTACTGCGACAGCCAAATTGGGGGTTTGTGGATACAGTATCCTGAAGGGTTCGATTTGGTCGGCCGCGAGCGAGCCGATCGCATTTTGGCTTATTATGGCGATCGTTACGGAGCTTGGGAATTATTAAGTTAGTAGTCAGTAGTCAGTAGTCATTAGTCAGTAGTTAGTAGTCAGTAGTTAGTAACTAAGATTTAATGACGGGTAACTAACGCATACAGAAGTTATGAGCTGCTTAGTTAAAAGGCTATTTGATAACCACATTTTCCGAGTGCAGCGCGTTCACAGGACGCTGGCACTATAATATCATTCCGTTCTAACTGGATTTGATACGATAAATGACAACTGACAACTACCAACTGACAACTGACAACTGACAACTGACAACTGACAACTGACAACTGACAACTGACAACTGACTAAAATTCATGAGTGAAATTAAAACTTTAACGGGAACGCGGGATATTTTGCCCGCTGAAATTCAATACTGGCAAAATATAGAAGAAGTCGCTAGAACAATTTTGAAAAAAGCGGCTTATCGGGAAATTCGGACGCCGATATTTGAACAAACATCTTTATTTGAACGCGGCATTGGGGAAGCGACCGATGTCGTGGGCAAAGAAATGTACACTTTTAAAGATAAGGGCGATCGATCGATTACTTTGCGCCCAGAAGGCACCGCCGGGGTAGTCCGAGCTTTTATTCAAAATAGTTTAGAAGCTCAAGGTGGATTGCAGCGTCTTTGGTACGCGGGGCCGATGTTTCGCTACGAACGTCCTCAGCAGGGACGGATGCGGCAATTTCACCAAATTGGCGTGGAAGTCTTGGGGAGTGCGAATCCTCGTGCGGATGTCGAGGTAATTGCGATCGCCTGCGATATCCTGCAAACTATCGGTTTAAAAAATTTGCGACTCGATATTAACTCTGTCGGAAACAAGGAAGACAGACAAAATTATCGGCAAGCTTTGATAGATTATTTTACACCGCACAAAGACGAATTAGATGCCGATTCCCAAGACCGCTTAACTCGCAATCCGCTGCGGATTTTGGATAGTAAAAATGAACGAACTCAAGAAATTGTAGCTGGTGCGCCGAGTATTTTGGACTATTTGGGAGAGGAATCGCGATCGCACTTCGAGCAAGTGCAGCAAATGCTCGCAAATTTAGGAATTAGCTATCAGTTAAATCCCAGATTAGTGCGCGGTTTAGATTACTATACCTACACCGCATTTGAAATTATTTCCGACGATTTGGGAGCGCAAGCAACAGTTTGCGGAGGCGGCCGCTACGACGGTTTAGTCAAGGAATTGGGCGGCCCAGATACGGCGGCAGTCGGTTGGGCAATGGGTATCGAAAGGCTGATTATTCTGCTGCAAAAGTTGCAACCATTGCCCGTGCCAAAGTTGGATTTTTATTTGGTATCCAGGGGAGAAAAAGCCGAACAGCAATCGGTATTGTTAGCTCAAAAATTGCGAAGTGCCGGGTTTAGTGTAGAGATTGATTTGAGTGCTAGTGCTTTCGGGAAACAGTTTAAAAGAGCCGACAGAAGCGGTGCAGTTGCGTGTTTAGTTTTGGGAGATGCGGAAGCTGAAAACGAGACGGTACAATTGAAGTGGTTGGCGAGTGGTGAACAAAGTGCGATCGCACAATCGGAACTACTAGCAATGACCACCGAACTACAGCAGAAAATTAACAACCCTTAGAACGATCGCTTGTAGCCGAGTCTAGATCCCCCTAAATCCCCCTTAATAAGGGGGACTTTGACGGCACTCTTGTCCCCCCTGATTGAGAAGGGCTTTGACGGCACTCTTGTCCCCCCCTTATTAAGGGGGGCTAGGGGGGATCTAGACTTCGATACAAACAAAAGAAACGGTCGGTTTCCTCGTTACCAGGCTCTCCCCGGTAACGCATATCCAGAGGCTCTGCCTCGTCATTAAGCCATTAACATTAATCCCAAAAACCAAAAGATATAATTTAATCATTAAAACCACTAACCTCTGATAAACTATGTCTGTAGCAACTAAAAATCCTGAAACAAAACTCACAATCACCTGGCCGCTACTGCCAGAAGATTTCCAACTACCAGACGATCCCGTGGAAGACGAAAGCCAACCATTATTAGCCGCCGCTTTGCGCCAACCGCTAACAGGATTTCCTGAATTAATGCAGGATGCCTTAGTTGTTTCTAACTTTGCCCTGTGTGCCGGCATAAGTTTCCCAGCATCAACCAGCGACGAACAGCGCATTATCTGCAAAGCGCCAGATTGGATGTACGTGAAACCCGTCAATCCAAAAAATGTCTCTCAAGTACGCCGCAGTTACACGCCACACACAGAAGGAACCATCCCCCAAATCGTGATGGAATTTCTTTCAGAAACCTATGGAGAAGAATACTCCGTTGAATTTACCTCGCGGGTGGGAAAGTGGTATTTTTACGAGCAAGTAATCAAAGTCCCCAGATACGTCATATTCCGAGCGAAAACAGCTCGTTTAGAAGTTTACGCTTTAGAATCAGAGCACTATAACTTGCAAAAACCCGATGAAAACGGACGTTATTGGATACCGGGATTGGACTTGTTTTTAGGAGTTTGGGAAGGAACGCACGAAGGGAGAACAGGCTGTTGGTTGAGGTGGTGGAATGCAGAAGGCGAGTTGTTGCTTTGGTCGGAAGAACGAGCCGATCGCGAACGACTCCGCGCTGAAAGATTGGCCGAAAAATTGCGTCAAGCCGGGATCGAGTTAGACGATGAAGAGTGAAATATCGATTGATTAGTCGAATTCGATCGTGTTTTGGTATGATGACACTCTTGTGGTGCGGGCATCCAGCCCGCCCTTCCGTCACTTTGCACTCCTATGTTAATCGAACGTCTCCAGCCGATCGCCTGGACAACAAAACCGCGACTCATATCCTTATTTTCTGGTTGCGGCGGCATGGATTTGCCATTCCACCAAGCCGGATTTGAGGTAGTTTGGGCGATCGACTCCAATAAATACGCCTGCAAAACATTCAGCAGAAACATTGCCGATGTCATCGTCAACGACAGCATAGAAAATATAGACATTGCACAAGTTCCCGAAGCTGAAATATGTATAGGAGGGTTCCCCTGTCAAGATTTCTCCCTAATTTGGAAGCGCCCCGGCCTTGAAGGAACCAGAGGCAATTTATATACATACTTTCTAGATTTTGTCAACAAGAAAAAGCCCAAAGCTTTTGTAGCAGAAAATGTCAAAGGTTTATTAAGCGCCAATAATTATCAAGCAATAAAACAAATAATTTCTGACTTTGAAAGTATTGCACCAGGCTACTTAGTTAAACCTAAACTCTACAACTTTGCCGATTACGGAGTGCCGCAATTTCGGCAAAGAGTATTATTAGTTGGCATTCGGATGGATACAGGATTTAACTTTGTGCATCCTCAGCCAAAATACGGACAAAATCGCCAAAATCCTTATCGAACTGCGGGCGAAGCACTCAAAAATGTAGAAGCAGTTCTTGACAATAACAAACATCATAAAATTCATTCCCGCACCGTTGAAATTTTGAATCGAATTAAACCGGGAGGCAATTTTTCGGATATTCCCAAGGACAGTCCATACTATGTCAAAGGTATGATCAGTCACGTTTATCGGCGAATTCATCCAGATAAACCATCATCGACAATCATTGCTGGTGGCGGTGGCGGAACTTGGGGTTATCATTATTTAGAACCGCGTTCTTTGACCAATCGTGAAAGAGCAAGATTGCAAACATTTCCCGATAATTTTGTTTTTGAAGGTTCTACGACTGAAGTGCGGCGGCAGATTGGGAATGCAGTGCCGCCGGAGGGAATTGCTGCTGCTGTTGAGGCTTTAATTCCGCTATTTAATGGGGATTATCCGAAAGTGGATTTATATGAAATGAGTAAAAAGTTGCAGGGTATGTCAATTCAGGAACGATTAAAATGGGCTGAATTAGAACTTCCTGAAAACAGTTTACAATTAACCCGTAGTTTATAGTATAATAGATAAAATGTTTTTTTTCATTAACAGGACTTACGCATACAGACCAAAGAAACCGGGTTTTTTATTAATTTAAAGGCTCAGATGCAGTATTTGGTAAAAAACCCGGTTTCTGCGTCCAGGACTAATTAATTTACTATTTATGAATTTTTAGCTAATGATGTAACTGATTAAGTGGATGGTCAAAATGCTGAAAGAACTTTACCTCAAACAGGTCGGAACTGCCCCACAGTTCGATATAAAATTTGCCGATCGCATTAATTTATTTACTGGCGATAATGGTTTGGGAAAGACTTTTTTGCTCGATGTTGCGTGGTGGGTACTAACTGGAAAATGGGCGGATAGTCCGGCTTGGCCACAACAGGGAGAGGGTAACTTGCCGGAAATCACATCTCTTTTGAGCAATCAAAAAGACTCTGAGGAATATAGAAGTCTATTTAGTTTTTCCGATCAAAAATGGTTAGATATTAGAAATTATTCTAGTTTCAGAGGGTTGATTATTTACGTCCGTGTTGATGGATTTTCTGTCTTAGATCCAGCTCGTAATCGGTTAGCAGCTTATCACTTCAATTATGATAGTCTTTGGAATGGATTGATTAATTCAGAAGGAAAATTTATCTGTAATGGTCTAATTCACGATTGGGTGAATTGGCAACGTCAACCCGATCGCTCTAAATTCCAACTATTATCTCGCGTCATTCAACAACTTTCTCCCCATGCTGATGAATGGATGGAACCGGGAGAACCAATCAGGGTTTCTGTCGAGGATGTGCGTGAGATTCCTACCTTAAATTTTCCCTATGGCAATGTTCCGATTATCTACGCATCAGCGGGCATTAAGCGAATTTTAGGATTAGCTTATTTGTTAGTCTGGACTTGGTACGAACACACAATGGCTTCTAAGTTGCGGCAACAAGAACCTCTGGATCAGATAATTCTTTTAATCGATGAAGTTGAAGCTCATTTACATCCGCAGTGGCAACGCTCAATCTTACCAGCCATCTTAGAAATAGCGACTAACCTCGAAAATAAAATGAACCTTCAGCTCATAGCTACGACTCATTCTCCGCTGCTACTTGCCTCAATTGAGCCTGAATTTGATGAGGAGCAAGATAAGTTATTTTTGTTTGAGTTACATGGTAAAGATGTAACTCTTAATGAAGTTCCTTGGACAAAACATGGGGATGCTGTTGGGTGGCTAACTTCAGATATTTTTGGGTTAAAACAGGCTCGTTCCCGCGAAGCAGAAATAGCGATTGAGGCTGCGTATACCTTTATGCGAGGAGAAAGCATGGAAACTTTTCCTGAATACCTGAGAACTAAAGAGCAAATTCATCAGGAACTCCTGCGAGTTTTACCAGAACACGATCGCTTCTGGCCGCGATGGATTGTGATCGCCGAGGTAGAGTAAACATGATGCGATTTATTCCGCCACCGGAACCACCGGATTTTGAGCAACAGGTGCGAAAAGCAGGCAATAATTGGTTAGTTAAAAATCCTGGTAAAGAACCAAAAGATTTTTGGTCGAGCTTCAAACCTCAATTAGCTAAAGAGTTTCAACATCTTTGTGGCTATTCAGTTATGTACATACCGAGTCGGATGGGTACTGTAGATCATTATTTGAGTAAAAGTAAAGCAGAAAATCGGCATTTGATTTATGACTGGAAAAACTATCGCTATGCTTTGCAACGGGTAAATAGCTGCAAAGGAACTTACGATAGACAAATTCTCGATCCGTTTGAAGTAGAAGATAATTGGTTTGAGATTATCCTACCTTCTTGTCAGTTGGTTTTGACTGATGCGATTCCTTCCCACGATCGCGATCGAGCCGAATTTACCCTCAAAAAGTTACAGCTTCAGAATAGTGAATGGGTGATAGAACAACGCCAGGAGTGGTATCGGATGTATCTAGAGAACGAACTTAATTTAGAAGGGTTAGAAAAGAAAGCGCCTTTAATCGCTCGTGCGATTAAAAAACAGCTTAATTAGTTAATAATCAATCTAAAATAATCAATCAGGCACCATCAAACCCTTCAATATTCTCCCCTTCTCCTCCTCCCTCAACCCCTTCGACTGCACCAAAACCCCAAAACCCCCCAAACCCATCGGATCGATCAACTGATGCAAAGCCTCCCGGCGCCGCAAAAACGTTGCCACATCCAATACTTCCGCATGATTTGTTGACAGAGAAGCAATACGATCGCCCAAACCCAACGCCATCAAAAACAAAGCCTGCTGAGTAAACCCTACCACATCCAAACCGCACAATTTACCCTGCTTTTCTAACGCCGTAAAATCGACGTGAGCCGTTAAATCCTGCCGCCCCACATTAATATAAGGATTATTGTGATATCGGTGGCGATAATAACACTGTAGCGTTCCCTCCCTGCGCCTCGGATTGTAATAGCGGTGCGCCGGATAACCGTAATCAATAGTTAACAAATATCCCCGCTGCAACTTTTGAGCAACTGTACTCATCCAGTCCAAAGCCGCCAAATTCACCTCACTGCGATAACCATCCCCATAAACACTCGCCGACAAATCGATGCTTACCAAATCCAAATATTCGGCAATTTTAGGCGTGGAAACTTCGCCAATTACTTCAACAAAATTTATCTCTTCTTGTTCATCTTTTGGAGTTTCGGCGGCAACGTAAATCTCCCTAACTTGCCCTTCTTCCAGAATGAATTGATGCACGGGCAAAGCATCCACTAACTCGTTAGAAAAGAAACAACCGACTATTGAATTATTAACTATATCATCCCAATTGCACCACTTGACGCACTCGATCTCACTTAATCTTTGGCGTTGTTCCGCTTGAAGTATAGGCGAAATTTCAACAATTATGTATGTTAAAGTTTTAAATAAGTCGGGATGTTGCCGTTGCAGATATTGCAGCACATTTTCGGCGAAAATTCCCCGCCCAGCGCCCATTTCTACGATCGCGAAATTGAAAGGGCGATCGAGCAATTCCCACATTTCCACAAACTGCTCTGCCAAAACCTCCGCAAAATCAGCACCCCAATGAGACGACGTGATAAAATCGCCTTGTTTGCCGATCGACTGTCGATCGCTATTATAATAACCGTGCTGCGGATGATATAATGCCAAATCCATATATTCAGCAAAAGTAATACGCCCCTGTGGGCTGGCGGAAATTTTTTCGCAGATTAAAGCGCAGAGTTCTGGGTTACTATCATTAATATCTGGTTGCTGGACTTTCATAATTTATCGAATCAAAGTTGATGTTATTTCATTTGTGAAGGAGAGATTTTTTTTTATTAACCGCAGAGGGCGCAGAGGGCACAGAGGAAGAGAGAAGAGAGAAATAAGGTACATTTTAGCGACGTTAATAGCAATATTAATCGATATCCATCCGCGTTTATCCGCGTTCATCTGCGGTAAAAAAAAATCAACCCGGTTTCATAAAAAAACCGGGTTAAATTCTCAGACTAAAACCGACAAAACCTACCTGTCAACCGAGCCCATAATAATGTCGATACTCCCCAAAATCGCCACCAAATCCGCAATCTTCACACCGCGAACAATGTGAGGCAAAATCTGCAAATTATTAAAATCCGCAGCCCGAATCTTCCAGCGCCAAGGAAATACGCTGTCGTCTCCGATAATATAAATCCCCAACTCACCCTTGCCGCTTTCAACGCGCACGTAATGTTCGCCCTTGGGAATCTTAAAAGTCGGCGCTACTTTTTTGCCAATAAACTGATACTCAAAACCGTTCCACTCAGACTTAGGCCCGCTTTCTAAGCGCTTCGCTTCTAAATTTTCGTAAGGGCCGCCGGGGAGTCCTTTCAAGGCTTGATAGATAATTTTAACTGACTCGCGCATCTCCCGAATTCGGACTAAATACCGGGCCAAACAATCGCCCGCAGCTTCGGTACAAACTTCCCAGTCGAAGTCGTCGTAGCATTCGTAATGGTCAACCTTCCGCAAATCCCACTTCACGCCGGAACCGCGCAACATAGGGCCGGACAGTCCCCAGTTAATCGCTTCGTTGCGGGAAATCGTACCCAGGCCTTCAATCCGGCGGCGGAAGATAGGATTGTTGGTAATTAAACGTTCGTATTCGTCAATTTTGGGAAGGAAGTAATCGCAGAAATCTTGGCACTTATCTACCCAACCGTAGGGCAAATCTGCGGCAACTCCGCCGATGCGGAAATAATTGTTGTTAACCATGCGATAACCTGTGGCCGCTTCCCACAAATCGAGAATTGGTTCGCGATCGCGCATAGTATAGAAAAACGGAGTTTGCGCCCCCACGTCCGCCAAAAACGGCCCTACCCACATCAAGTGGTTAGCAATCCGGTTCAACTCCAGCATAATTACTCGAATGTAACTAGCCCGTTTGGGGACAGCAATATTCGCCAACTTTTCCGGTGCATTTACCGTTACCGCTTCGTTAAACATCCCCGCAGCGTAGTCCCAGCGGCTCACGTAGGGGACATACATCACGTTGGTGCGGTTTTCGGCAATTTTTTCCATCCCTCGGTGCAGATAGCCCAAAACAGGCTCGCAGTCCACCACATCTTCGCCGTCCAGGGTGACAATTAACCGGAGTACCCCGTGCATGGATGGATGGTGCGGCCCCATATTGAGCACCATCGGTTCAGTTCTAGTCTCAATTCTTGACATAATAATTGGTAATTGGTCAGTTGGCAGTTGGCAGTTGGCAGTTGGCAGTTGGCAGTTAACAATTACTATTTGTTATTGGTTATTGGTTATTTGTCGATCGATTGCCAATAACCAATAATTGATGACTGCTGACCGATAGCTGCTGACTACTGACTATTGTTGATTTTTGTTTCGCTTTTTTGATTATGAAGGATATCGAGCCGTCTGAGAAGGATACCCCTGGATCTGATGTCAGTATTGACACCTATCACGTTCCAGTTTTGGGTCAAGAATTAATTGCGGGTTTAGCAGTGCGTCCAGGCGGACACTATTTGGACGCGACGCTTGGGGGCGGCGGACACACCAGTTTGATTTTAGCGGCGGCGGCCGATGTTACAGTGGTGGCGATCGACCGCGACGAACAAGCCATCCGTTTTTGCCAAACCCGATTTGCTAATTCGCCCGTTGAGTTTTGGCACGGCAATTTTGCTGAATACAATTCCCCAGATGCCGAATTTGATGGTATCATAGCAGACTTGGGCGTCAGCTCGGCTCAGTTCGATACACCGGAACGAGGATTTAGTTTTCGCCACCCAGCTCAACTAGATATGCGTATGAACCAGCAGCAATCTTTGACGGCAGAAGAGATTATCAATCACTGGGAAGAAGTTAAACTAGCAGATATTATTTACAAATACGGTGAAGAGCGACTGTCGCGGCGCATCGCGAGGCGGATTGTGCAAGGGCGTCCTTTTCAAAGTACAACAGAACTCGCTGGGGCGATCGCCTCCAGCTTCCCCCCCAAGCAGCGCAACGGCAGAATACATCCCGCCACCCGCACTTTCCAAGCTTTAAGGATAGCCGTCAACTCCGAACTCGCTTCTTTAGAAACTTTCCTCAACCTTGCGCCAAGGTGGTTAAAACCAGGTGGGAGAATCGGAATCATTACATTTCACAGTCTGGAAGACAGACCTGTCAAGCACCAACTCAGAGGAACACCCTGTTTGCAGGTACTGACAAAAAAGCCGATCGGGCCGCAATCCGAAGAAGTAGCTAGAAATCCCCGCTCTCGTTCTGCTAAGCTCAGACTGGCAGAAAGATTAACTTGATTCGGCAGTAGTAATATGCTTGCTGCAAAAAGTTCAGAGATTAGGGGGACTAGAATGCAGCAATCAAGTACGATTTGGCAAAGAGGTAGGGAATAGCGCCAACAACCCACCGCTAACCCTCCGGGTACAGCGGGGCTTGAAATACAGCCGGTGTTGACTACACTCAGGTAGCAATACCGGGGTTAGTAGTAAGTGTTAAAATTCACACCGAGGACATTATGCAGCTAGTTAATAACTCTGGAATCAGAGCATTAATTAGTCATTTGGGAGGCTGGTGTGTTTATCAAAGTAGCGACTGCTAACACGGTCGTTGCTCCTATCAAAGCACGAAAGCTGACTCGGGAATTTTCCCTATTGAAGCGGCCTACCGAGGCGGGTTACAGTATCGAAAGCCTCTCATCTGTTGTGCGAACAGATGGTGTGAAAGGAATGCTCACCTTAAGGTAAAACGGGTTTCTTTAACTCAACTTGACGTAACTGATATGTTGCATATATCCAGCCCCCCTTTTCCTCCCGCCACCTTGCTGAATACAGCTATGGTGGGGGTTTTCAAGGGGGAAGAAAGATGAGTCGGGGAGATGGAAGCAAGCTGAAACTGATGGTAGTCGATGACGAACCCGATAACTTGGATTTATTGTACCGGACGTTTCGACGCGACTTTCAAGTTTACAAAGCAGATAGCGCCCTCAGCGCCCTGGAAGTTCTAGACGAACAGGGCGAGATGGCGGTGATTATATCTGACCAGCGGATGCCAGAAATGAACGGCACCGAGTTTTTGGGGAAAACAGTCGAGCGATTTCCCGATACGATTCGGATTCTGCTAACGGGATACACAGATGTTGAAGATTTGGTCGAGGCCATCAACTCAGGTCAAGTTTTCAAATACATCACCAAACCGTGGAATCCAGAAGAACTCAAATTGGTGATCAATCAAGCCTCAGAAACTTACAAATACTACAAGCAGCGCAGCGTTGCACTGCGCCGCGCTTTACGCAAGGAATCTCTGTTCAATGAGGTAATGAGCGTGATTCGCGGGTCGCTAGATTACTCTAGTATGGTACAAACTATTGTTCAAACCGTAGGTCAAACTTTTGAGGCCAACTATTGTATGCTGCGGCCGGTAGAGGCCGATCGACTATTGCCGAGTACCTTCCCCTACCAAGCCCAAACCTCTGAAGCCAGTAGCTTTTCTTTTGATGAAAATTTGCTGGTTCAAGCCGTAGCCAGCCGCCAAACTCAAGTCAACCCAAACAGTGGGGGGGACGCTAACTCGGTTGAGATTGCCGTGCCGCTGACTTACCAGCAAGAATTGCTGGCTGTACTGGCTTTGTGCCAGATTGGCGGCACTAACCCTTGGTCGGCAGAAGATATAGAGTTAATAGAAGGTGTAGCAGCTCAAGCTGCTCTGGCTCTGTCTCAAGCTAAGCTATACCAGCGGACTCTGGATTTAGCCAACCAGATGCAAAACGAGTTGGAAGTGGCCCGCCAAATCCAAACAAACTTGTTGCGCCAAAGTTGGCCGGATTTTGAAACTGTCAGGGTGCAAGCTTGCTGCTATCCCGCGCGGGAAGTTGGAGGCGACTTTTTTGAAGTCTACGTCCACTCCCAAGGGGATATTTGGATAGCGGTGGGAGATGTTTCGGGTAAGGGAGTTCCGGCTGCTCTATTTATGGCCAGCGCGATTTCGGTGATGCGGCGGGAACTTTCCCAAGAAGTTTCTCCAGAGCCCGATCGAGTTATGCAGAACATGAATAGCAGTATGTCTGACGACCTGATCGGCAACAACCATTTTATTACAATGGTTGTAGCTCGTTACACTCCGTCAACGGGACACATGGCTTTTGCTAATGCCGGTCACATTTACCCGATCGTTTGGTCTCACTCGGAGGTGAAAGCTCGAGCCGCTAGCGGTAAAACGCCAGTCGAGCCGAATTTCCTGAAAGCTCGCGGCATTCCCTTGGGGATACTACCAGTTTGGAGGGGCAAAGCGGGTACGATCGAATTAAAGTCAGGAGATGTATTTCTGCTGACGAGTGACGGGATTACTGAAGCTAGCGTGACCACTGAAGGGGTCGCAGGGGGTGAACCAACCCGTTCTATGCTACAACAAGAAGGGCTTTGGCAACTCTTGATTCAGGAGCCTGGTTCTTTCAACTTGGACAATTTGTTGGCTTACATTCGAGCCGACAATCCCGTTCAGGAAGACGACCAAACCATACTCTCTCTGGAGGTTCTCTGAATCTGTCAGCGACTCCCGACTGCTAGTCGGGGGTGAGAACCGAAAAAACTGAATCCCTGCTTGTTGACGACCCACAGATTAGTCCCGCAAAGGACTGCGTTATCGTCAACAGTAAAAAACCTAGCCCGCGATCGCGCAGCTAGTTTCCTGAATCGCTTTCCTGGGGGATTAAACACCTGTAAAGGGTTAAGGTAGAAGGCATTCGTCAGAAATAACCAACGCTTAAAAGCCTGGGATTGAAACAAAGATTTTTTATACCTCGCTGCTTGCAGTCTCGGTATAATTATCAATAGTTAATGGGCTTTAGACCCCTAACTAAAGTTTTCAGCTATACTTTTAATTTCTGCCTTCTACCGAATGACGAATGCCTAATTTTTAAACAGAAAAGGCTGGTATCCCCCGAGTAGCGACAAGTATTGAGACCGAATCAATTCGGCGCGTCGTCTTTCATGCCTGGTCTGAAGACACAGGGTTTTCAAACTTACGGGATTTTTTTATGAATACTGAGCTTCATGTGCCAAGCGACTTGCGGTTTTTAACAATTGTTGAAAATTGGTTGCTGAGCAGTTTGGAAGTAGAGCTAGGAGAGCACGTCGATTGGCCGCGTCAGTCGAATCGTTTGCGCTTGGTGTTAGCAGAAGCCTATTCTAACGTGATCCGCCATGCTCACAAAGATCAACCCAATTTGCCTGTCTTAATTCGCTTGAATTTAAAAAATAGGGATATTGGTTTAGAAATTTGGGATTACGGTAAAGGTTACGAAATGGATACTTACAGTCCCCCGAGGCCGGAAGCTAAACAGGAAAGCGGCTACGGCTGGCTGATTATGAGCAGACTTATGGATCGGGTGGACTACACTTTGCAAATAGACGGTCGCAACTGTCTAAAGTTGGAAGCGAGTTTGCCAGAAAAATCTTAATTAATCATGAGTCCTTAGTGATTGGCAATGCACTTTTTGACTCGCTTTGGCTGTCTGTCGCACGGTGCGGCGACAGCCACTTTTTCGTGCAGTATCGTCCCTCTCTAAGAGACTGTTAGATTGTAGGGGTAGAGTCCCGATCGCACAAATACCGCAGAAACCGGGTTTTTATACCGTTAGCGGGACTTCACCAGAGATTTGGATAAAAAACCCGGTTTCTGCCTCATTCTTGCGATCAAAAGCGGGTCAACCTGTCGATCGCCTGACTTTAGTCATTACGTGCGATCGACAGGTCAAACCCAAATATCCAATTTAAATGTGAAACAGCCCATTAAACATCAAATTTCTTATGTGGCCGCAGATTGAGCAATTCTTGGGGAGAAGCTAACAGCTTGACGGTGACAGAAAGGATTTCTTGGTCTGAATTGAGCAAGAACAGCCATGCGACATTAACACCAAATGCAGAAGTTTGCACCCGGCCGCTGACCTGAACTTCAACTTGGCCGTCTTCTAAAATTTTGCTGACACCTTGCTGGGGTTCGAGCTGCATTCCTCGCGCTTCTGTTTTTAGATAAGTGGCGATCGAGCTTTTACCGATAATTGGCTTCTCAAACGGCGCGTGCAGAACCCCCTCACCAGCAAACAAATTAGCAGTCGCTTCAAAATCGCCCGCGTTTAAAGTTTCAAAATATCGCACTATCCCTGGCATTGTGATGCCTGCAATATTTATAGAGCGAGTTAAAATAGGTCGAGTTGTTGCGGTCATAAAAATAAGTGATTTCAGATGAATGAGTCTACTGTAATCATTCTCTTTGTCGCAGCAAATCCCTCAAAAGATATAAGTAGGCCCAGTAAAAAAAATTATCCTAAAAAAGGAGGAAATGGAGAGTGCCGATCGCAGCTTTCAGAGCGATCGACCGACATCATATCATGTCCGAGCGCTCGCTTATCTTTATTGCGAGTGCGAGCGTCTCGCGAGCGTCTCGCGAGCACTGAAATGATAACTGATTAACCGGACATGATATCAAACCCAGACACCTGCGGGCATCTGGGTTTCTGTAGAGTCTGTTTGAATGACCCAACCCTAATATTCTATTTCCGCATCAAATTGAGCAATTCTTTAGGAGATGCCAACAAGTCGATCGCCACAAAGAAAATTTGACCTTGGGGATCTAGCAAGAACCGCCACGCAATATTCATGCCCATATTCGATCCGAACCAGGGAGTTTCGACTTTGCCGGTGACTTTCACTTGGCGGTAGCCATCTTCTGCGGGTTCCGA
This sequence comes from Microcoleus sp. N3A4, assembly GCF_036701805.1. Classification (NCBI taxonomy): domain Bacteria; kingdom Bacillati; phylum Cyanobacteriota; class Cyanophyceae; order Oscillatoriales; family Microcoleaceae; genus Microcoleus; species Microcoleus sp. N3A4. The sequence goes on along the minus strand of NZ_JAUBRJ010000019.1, from coordinate 54,487 downwards.
TACGCCTCGCTCGGGCATCATTTTCAGTCCGACGCACTCTTCCCGCATATAGTTGAGGATGGCTTCGCGACCGACGATCGGCTTTTGGAAAGGCGGTTGCAGGGCACCTTCTTGGGCAAATAAACCGACGGCTGGGGTGAAGTCGAAGGCGTTCATGTAGTCGATGTAGTTGAGCACAGTCTGCTCGCTGATACCTTCAATTTTGGTTTTCACCCGCTCCTCAACAGCGGTGGGAGTGCTGCGCGGGGCCGAGCGTTTGCCGTACTCTTGGCTGAAATCGGGGTCGTAGCCCATGTGAACTACGGTGTTGCGAAGTACCGTAATTTGCTGGCCCGGATCGAGTTTCTTGATGGTTTCGAGAACTTTGGTGGCTTCGGGAGACATTTGATAGCCAGCGGGGATCGGAGCGACAACGCCCTGTTTCATCAACTGACCCAACTCATACCAGAAACCGAGTTTGGTGTTGACGCGCAAGGATGTGTAGATCCGGCCGATTGTTGTGTCGGCGTTGCTAGCCAGGTCGTACATGGTTTTGCTTTGATCGGCAGGCGACATCTGCTTAATTTCGCTCAGTATGCCTTCGACAAGCGCCATGCTGGCTACTCCCGGGGCGGCGACGGTGATGGAAACACCCATTTCGGTGTAGGCATACCAAAGCAAGGCTAGTTGGTCTTCAACGCTGAGTTTGTAAAATGCTTCGGTGGTAGCCGGAACAACGCTAGCAACTTCAGTGTTGGAAAAAATAGATTGAGCTGATTGAATGCTAACTGCCATGTGTCTTTTGTGAGATTTGTGGTTTTAGTGAGGTACTTGAGTTAGGGACTCTCAAGCTCCCTTGATTAAGATTATGTAACGTTATGTTAACTTTTGCAAATAAAAATTACATATAGCTGAGTTACAAAACTATAATCAATGGTTGGGTGAGTTGCGATCGCCGTCACTAGACGGTGCACCCAATTAGTTTATTTAGGAAGCCTGTTGTTAAAATCGCTTTGCATATCATATAAATAGGACTTACGCAAGGGAGAAATTTTGACACTATCTATGGGGGTAAGGTGCAATTGTGCACATACAGATAGTGTCTATGCGTAAATCCTGATAAAATCAAAATAGTCAATACAAAAGGTAAATATTTGCCTGGTGTCAAATGAAAGTGCCAATTAGCAGCATTTTGGTCAAGCAAAAAGCCTTAGAGTTGGGATTTCACAAGGTTGGGATAGCCTTGGCAGATGAGGGCACTGACAAGGAGGCACAAAGGTTGCAGGCATGGTTGGAGAAAGGCTATCAAGCGGATATGGGATGGATGGCTAACCCGAAACGCCAGGATATTCGCGCTTCAATGCCAGAGGTGAAGTCCTTAATATGTGTCGCGATCAATTACTACACGCCTCACCAACGCCCGGGCGGTTCCGAATATGCTAAAATCTCTCGCTACGGCTGGGGAAGGGATTATCATAAAATCCTGCACAAAAAACTGAAGGTTTTGGTAAATTGGCTGCGATCGCAAGGCGAGGGAATTGAAGCGCGGTATTATGCTGATACCGGCCCCATTCAGGATAAGGTGTGGGCGCAGCGGGCGGGGATTGGCTGGATTGCCAAAAATGGTAATGTAATTTCGCGGGATTACGGTTCTTGGGTGTTTTTGGGCGAAATCTTGACTAATTTGGAGTTAGCGCCGGATGCTCCCCATACGGAACATTGCGGTACTTGCACTCGCTGCATTGAGGCGTGTCCGACGGGGGCAATTACTGAGCCTTTTGTGGTGAATGCCGATCGATGTATAGCGTATCATACGATCGAGAATCGAGCCGAAAAATTGCCCGACAAAATTGCATCTAATTTACAAGGTTGGGTAGCAGGTTGCGACATTTGTCAAGATGTTTGTCCTTGGAATCAGCGTTTTGCTAAACCAACCGATGTTGCAGACTTTGAGCCTTATCCTGAAAACATAGCGCCGACACTTGCAGAATTGGCCGACATCTCCGACGAGGAGTGGAACCGCAGGTTTACAGCTTCTGCGCTGCGGCGAATTAAGCCGGAAATGCTGCGGCGAAATGCGAAGGCAAATCAAATTAATCATTAAAACTTGAGATGTTCGCCCTTCGGGTGCGCTCATCAGCACCTTACCCTATACATACAGCATATTCCATTTATATGCGGTACACACAATCTTGTAGTAAGTAAGGTGCGTCGCCCACGGGCGATCTGCAAGTTCCATTGAACCATACAACAGATCCGCACCCTACATAACACGTACCGCACAATATAGCTGAAAAGTGTACTTCATAAACCTGCAATATGCTGTAATAGCCGTAGGGTGCTTGTGAGCGCACCGAAAGCCCATACATTATGCAGTAAGTCATTCCTATCTAAAATCTAAAATCTAAAATCTAAAATCTAAAATGGTATGATTCGCCGTTCCTTATTTGCTATTGTCCAATGACCAAAGTAATTATTTTTGATTTTGACGGTACTTTAGCAGATACGATCGATATTCTTCTTAGCATAACCAACCGTTTGTCAGTTGAATTTGGCTTTAAGTCGGTCAGCAAAGAGGAACTGGCTCAACTTAGCAATTTAAATTCTTGGCAAATTCTGATGTATTCGGGAATTTCCATCTTCAAATTCCCGCTGCTAATTAGACAACTGAAAGCAGAGTTGCGGAGTGAAATTCCGAATATTCATTTATTTCCCGGGATTAAAGAAGTTTTGTTAGAGTTAAAAAACAGCGGTTTTCAACTGGGTATTATTACCTCTAATTCTAGAGAAAATGTTTTGGATTTGCTGGAAAAAAATGGGCTGCAAGATACCTTTGATTTTATTTATTCAGGAACAACTTTTGGAAAACATAAAGTAATTAATCGATGGTTAAATAAACAAAATATTAATCCCGAAGAAGTCGTTTATGTGGGAGATGAAATTAGAGATATAGAAGCAGCTAAAAAAACTAAAATTAAAGTAATTGCTGTCAGTTGGGGTTTTAATTCTCGATCGGCTTTGGCGGCACACAATCCCGATTTTTTGATCGAAAGCCCCCAGGAATTAATCGGAGTTATCAATAATCTGAAATGATTGTAATGTTGTTTGATGGAATGTTACAAAGCGTTAAGCATTAAAAACTTTGTGCGCGATCGGTTGAAAAGATCGATCGATGCTGATATAAAAATAAATAGCAAGATTCCTTCGTTCACCAAATTGGAACAGCCTTATGTCAGCATTTGAGACTTTCTTAACTTTTAGCTTTGCTTCAGTCTTCGCCGTAGCCACTTTGGCAACTTGGCTGCGCTTCACAAACCCGCCTTCTACTGCTAAACGCAATTAGAAATTGTAGCCCCAAGGGCGATAGCCCTACAAAAAAGTTAATCTCCTTCGCCCCGTTTCAGTGCTGCTAAAACTGCTTGCTGGCTAACTGCTTGGTAAATTTTGGCAAAATGCTGTTTTAGCGCCTCAGATGCGGGCGATGATTTGCTAGCGGTTCCTTTTCCGTCGGTTGCGAGGGGAATCGGGCCTAAGATATCTAATACTGTTTCGCTGCTCGGTGGGGGTACAATTACTACTAGAGATGATTCTAGCTGCTGGTTGTATTCCCAAAAGCGATCGACCTTCGGCAATTTAGAATTCGCAGCGGGGGAATTTTCTCCTGAGTTGAGTTGGGAATTTTCCTCTCCTTGCGTACCTCGTCTTTGACGGAGTGCTGTCAAAATTTGCTCTTTTGTTCGGCCTCGCAATTGAAAGAGTACGAAGGGGTCTTCACTGAAGCGATCGCCCAATAAGTAGTATACTGCACTGATGTGTTTGCAAGGGTTTTTGGGGTCAGGACAGCTACAGCGCGATCGAATATCTGACAAGCTTAACGGAAATAGCGTTTTGCCTGCCGCTGCAAATACATCTTCAATATTGTGCGGCATTTCTCCTGCTAAGAGTTTAGCTGAAAAAACTGCTCTTTGCGACATATTTTCAATCACATAATCCCAATCTTCATCAGTCAATGTGTCGAGTCCTAAAGAAACTTGATAGGGTTTGGGATCTGTTCCTTGAACTACGGCGATTACTTCTCGATCGGGAAATTTAATGCTGAGAACTTTACCTTCGCGCGCGTATTGCCAGCCGCGTTCTAAGCGTTTTTTGAAGCGGTAGGTATTGATTAAATCTAACCACTGTTGTGTCCACCATTCTCTGTCAATCATTCGATTTTAGATTTTAGATTTTAGATTTTAGATTTGGGAATCGGGAATCGGGCATCGGGCATCGGGCATTGGGCATCGGGCATTGGTAATTGGGATGTTGAATTCAGAAAGAAAAAAACAGCTATCCGTGTATTCCTGACTTCCGTGTCATGCTGTTGGGAATGGGTCATATAGCGGTTCTCAAGCGTGGTGAGGTATGCCCTATGCCCTATGCCCTATGACCGATAGCACCTCATCTTTCTGAGAAATGCTATATTATTCTTCTTCTGTTTCTATAATAGCATTGCGATCGAGAATTAGTAAATTGCGAAGTTGGTCTGTATCGAGTTCGGTGAGCCAGTTTTCACCGGCGCTGACTACTTGTTCGGCTAGAGCTTTTTTGCTTTCAATCATATCATGAATCTTTTCCTCTAACGTGCCAGTGCAGACAAATTTGTGGACTTGCACGTTGCGGGTTTGGCCGATGCGAAATACGCGGTCAGTTGCCTGATTTTCTACTGCGGGATTCCACCATCTGTCATAGTGGAAAACATGGGTTGCTCTGGTTAAATTCAAACCTGTGCCGCCCGCTTTTAAGGATAATATCATAATCGGCGGGCCTTGGGGGTCGTGCTGGAAGCGATCGATCATTTCTTCGCGCTGCTGTTGCCGAATTCCTCCGTACAAAAACAAAACTTCTCGCCCTAAATGCTGTTCTAGATGCGGTTTCAGGAGTTTTCCCCATTCGGCAAATTGAGTAAAAATTAAAGCCCGATCGCCCTCTGCTAAAACCTCTTCTAACATTTCCACCAACCGCTGCAATTTCCCCGATTCCTGACTCTTAATCCCCAATTCTTTCGGCTTAGCTTCTGCTTTCACAAGAGCCGGATGGTTGCAGAGTTGCTTGAGTTTTACCAGCAAAGCCAGAATCATTCCCCGGCGCTGAATGCCTTCGGCTGAGTCTAATTCAGTTATTGACTCTTCGACTATTTTCTGATATAATGCAGCCTGTCCAGCAGCCAGCCCGCAAAATACAGTCATCTCCTGTTTTTCGGGCAAATCTTGGATGATTTCTTTGTCAGTTTTCAGGCGGCGGAGGATGAAAGGCCGAACGAGCGATCGCAAAGTCAGCAATGATTCGCGATCGCCGTATTTCTCGATCGGAATTGCAAATCGGCGCTGAAAGAAATTGCGCGGCCCCAAATAGCCCGGATTCAGAAACTCCAAAATTGACCACAATTCTTGCAGCCTATTTTCCACCGGAGTTCCCGTCAGCGCAATTCTAAAAGATGCCTCGATTTGCCGCACCGCTTGCGACTGCTTCGCCTCGGAATTTTTAATATTTTGCGCTTCATCTAAAATCAATCCTTGCCACTTAATGCTGTGAATTTCCTTCGCATCGCGAAACACCAGGGCGTAACTGCTAATTATTAAATCTTTTCCCTTAATTGCCGTCGCAAATGCTTTACCTTTACCGCGTTTGTCTCCGTGGTGAACTAACACTTTCAGCGTCGGGCCAAATTTCTTGACTTCGCGCTCCCAATTGCCCAATACCGATGTCGGACAAACCAGTAATGTTGGCGCTTCTAGAGAATTTTGTTCTTGCAAGTGCAGGAGGAAAGCAATTAGCTCGATCGTCTTTCCTAAACCCATATCGTCCGCGAGACAAGCCCCCAAACCCCAGCGTTCTAAGAAGGCCAGCCAGCCAACTCCCAACGCTTGATACGGCCGCAATTGTCCTCGGAAACTAGCCGGAGTTGCGATCGCACTTACCGCTTGATTATCGCTCAAAGTATTCAGCAATTCCTGAAGTTGACCCGTCGCCTCAAAATTCACCACAGGCAATTTCTCGATCGTCTGAGAATCGCCCGACGCCAAACGCAAAGCATCCTCCAAAGAAAGAGTCATTTGCTCTTTGCGGCTGGCAAAAAAAGTTTGAGCCGCTTTCACATCCGGCGCGCGCAACTCCACCCACTCGCCGTTAATTTCCACCAAAGGCGAATTCAACGCGATCAATCTGTCAAACTCTGCCTTAGAAATGCGCTGTCCGCCGATCGTCAATTCCCACTTAAAATTTAGCAGACTTTGCAATCCCAGCCCACCTTTCGCCGGATTCACTTTCGGAGTTTCCGCTTGAATGCTCAAACCCAAACGACTCGCCCAACCATCAGCCTTGGTCAAACTAGGCGGCAAAACAACGCCCAACCCGCTATCAGCAAACCGCCAAGCTACAGACTTAATAAACTCGTAAGCTTGCAGGGGATTTAATTGGCAAGATTGAGGCCGCTGTGCTTGCAAACTCGGTTCAATTAACGGATAAAGTTTCGAGGCTAAACCCAAGCCGCTGAGCAAAGTTTCTTGAGGCAATTCTATTGTCCGCCCCGCATAAGCCAAACGCTCGACTGAGTTGTTCCAAACAGTTGTCGCATCTATCAAAAATTCGCTTTCATCTGCTGCTTGCAAGCAATAATTTAAACTCCAGTTAACTTTACCAGGAGACGGCGGTATGAGTAGAAAGCAAGTGTGAAATTGACTTTGTTGAGATAGTTGGTTTTGCAGCGGTGCAGTCCAAGCACTCAGCTTGTTTCCCAAGTTCTCCAATGCTGCTGATTCTACTTGCACAATCCCCGATTCCTGCTGCAAAGCTTGCAGCCACTCGCGCACAGGGGAAACTGTTTTGATGTCTAAAGTAGAGCTACCAGCCGTTAGCGCAGCCCTCGAAGAGGATCGCACTTGACTATCTACAATACTGCTCAAAAAGCCTAACACCAATTCCTCCGCCCCCGCCGGCAAATCCACCGCTAAAGGCAATTGACTGGATTCTTCTCCCTTTTCCCCTCTTCCTTCTTCCTTCTTCCCTCTGACTTCAACCTCTGACTCACGCTCATCGATCATTAATCCGTGTATCCGTGTCAAAATCCGTGTCGTGCCTTCTTCCTTCGATTGATATGTTCGGCAAGCCGTCGGCATTTGCTTGATAAAAGTAGCGAGGCGGAGTATGTCTGTAGAACTATCTAACAGCGGTTGCCATTTAGCAATAGCAGAACCGTTCGACTGTTTCTCCAATCCCGGCAAAAATTTGCATCTTGCCAACAAATCCAAACTCCACCTAGCAATATGAGACCAAAAACGCAAATCAGAGCCGACAAAAGAGTCAGGTTCCGTGCTGTTAAGCGGTAGTGATTGCAAGAAAATAAAAGCTGCTTGAGGGTTGAGAAAATAACCCTCAACTTGCCAGGGATAAAGGTAAATTTCCTCGGTTTTGGCGGCTTCGTCAAGTGCTGCTGCTGAGTGCTGCGGCATCAGATTTGCGTTCGATTCTGAGATTTTGGTGGGAAGTGCGATCGCCCGAATTTCCCTTTGAATTGAGGAGTTTTGGGCGGGAATTTCTGCTGCGTTTTGAGTTTTGGGCGATCGCCTAGTTTTTTGGCTTTTTTCCGGTGGAGTTTCTGCGGTTTCCGGTAATTGCCAGTTGAGTTTTCCAGGCTTCTGCAAGGAAGTTAGAAAAGTTTTCAATTCAGCTTCGCTCATTGCCAAGGGATGGGGAATATTTATCGATTCAACGATGTTTATCGCCCCAAGTTTGCGCCAAGTTTCTCCCCAGATAAATAAGCCACTTTTTTCGCGGTCGAGCAGCCAAGTGCCGTGTAAAATTGCCATTTTATTGAGCCCTGATAACTTGATTATTTGCAAGATTTACTACAGCAATCTTGTTTGATTTGTAAAAATTTTTTTGTTAACGAACCTGAAAATTACTATTACTCAACAGTCAACAGTCAACAGTCAACAGTTAACTGACAACAGTCAACAGTTAACTGACAACAGTCAACTGACAAATAAAAATTGATCGTACCATCTATTTCAGGTATTGGGCGATCGATCGCCCAATACCAAAAACAATCAAAGAGTATAAATGCTTACAATCGAGGCGCAGACAGTCGATCGACACCGAATTATCCCTGTCTTTTAGTCGCTGACTCTCAAACCTCCTGTGGTAATGTTACGATCCCGACAGAGAAAGAATGTGGTAGATAAGGAAGCAGTGCTACATGGTAGAGATAGACAAGTCAATATCCTTCGATGGACGGGATATTAGACTGAAGATTGGTTTACTAGCGCCTCAAGCAGGCGGTGCAGTTTTGATTCAGTCGGGTGACACGGCGGTTTTAGTGACGGCGACTAGATCGCAGGGGAGAGAGGGAATTGATTTCCTGCCCCTGTTGGTGGATTACGAAGAGAGACTCTACGCAGGCGGTAAAATTCCCGGTGGATTTTTGCGCCGGGAAGGGCGTCCCCCAGAAAAAGTGACTTTGACTGGGCGTTTGATCGATCGACCGCTGCGCCCGCTATTCCCAAGCTGGCTGCGAGATGACATCCAAGTCGTAGCCACAACCCTGTCGATGGACGAACAAGTGCCGCCAGACGTTTTGGCGGTAACGGGCGCTTCAGTAGCGATCCTGCTGGCGAAAATGCCGTTTTACGGGCCGATGGCTGCGGTGCGAGTCGGTTTGGTAGGGGACGATTTCATCATCAACCCAACCTACAGCGAAATCAAAGAAGGCGAGTTGGATCTCGTGGTAGCCGGTTCTCCAGACGGAGTAATCATGGTGGAAGCCAGCGCCAACCAATTGCCGGAACAGGATATCATCGAGGCGATCGACTTCGGCTATGAAGCAGCCTGTGACTTGATTCAAGCCCAGCGCGAAATTATGGCGGAATTGGGCATCGATTTGGTGGTAGAGGAACGGCCATCGCAAGATTCGGCCCTGGAAACCTTTATTCGCGATCGCGCCCAAGAACCCATCCGCATCATTTTGTCAAGATTTGAAAAAGACAAAACAGTACGGAATGCGGCTTTAGATGAAGTGAAAGCCAATGAAGTCGAAGCTGCGATCGCCGCACTCGCCGAAGACGATCCGATCAAAGTAGCTGCAGGCGCCAACAGCAAAACAATTGGCAACGTTTTCAAAGACGTTACCAAAAAAATGATGCGGAAGCAAATCATCGAAGATGGCGTCCGTGTAGACGGCCGCAAGCTAGACGAGGTGCGCTCCGTTTCTTGTCGCGTAGGGGTGCTCCCGTCGCGAGTACACGGCTGTGCGCTGTTCAATCGCGGGTTAACCCAAGTCTTGTCCGCAGCAACCCTGGGAACCCCAGGCGATGCCCAAGATTTAGGAGACGACTTGCACCCGCAGCAAGACAAACGCTACCTCCACCACTACAATTTCCCGCCGTTTTCTGTGGGAGAAACCAAGCCGATGCGATCGCCCGGACGCCGAGAAATCGGTCACGGAGCCCTCGCAGAACGCGCTTTGCTGCCCGTTTTGCCATCCAAAGAAGATTTCCCCTACGTCATTCGCGTAGTTTCAGAAATCCTCTCTTCCGACGGTTCCACCTCAATGGGTTCAGTTTGCGCCTCAACGCTAGCATTAATGGATGCAGGCGTTCCCCTTTCCCAACCCGTCAGCGGCGCGGCAATGGGCTTAATTAAAGAAGGCGATGAAGTCCGAATTTTGACTGACATTCAGGCAATTGAAGACTTTTTAGGCGACATGGACTTCAAAGTAGCCGGTACCGACACCGGGATTACTGCTTTGCAGATGGACATGAAAATCAAAGGTTTGCCCTTAGATGTGATAGCCACCGCCATCCGCCAAGCCAAACCGGCCAGACTGCACATTTTAGAAAGAATGCTGTCAACCATCGACACTCCCCGCAAGGAAATGTCGCCATTTGCACCGCGTTTGCTAACCCTGAAAATCGATCCGGAATTTATCGGTTTGGTAATTGGGCCGGGTGGCAAAACAATCAAAGCCATCACCGAAGAAACCGGTGTCAAAATTGACATCGAAGACGACGGAACCGTGACAATTGCTGGCAACGACAGCGAAAAAGCTCAGCGGGCTTACAACATTGTCCAAGGCATGACGCGCAAGTTGAATGCAGGAGACGTGTATGTCGGCCGCGTAACTCGAATTATTCCGATCGGCGCTTTTGTGGAAATTTTGCCAGGAAAAGAAGGAATGATTCACATTTCCCAGTTAGCGGACTACCGCGTTGGGAAAGTGGAAGACGAGTTAGCTGTGAACGATGAAGTGATTGTCAAAGTGCGAGAAATTGACAATAAAGGTCGAATTAATTTGACCCGCTTGAATATTCATCCCGACGAAGCGGTAGCCGCCCGCGAAGCGCTGAATAAATAGTTTACGGTTGGTAATTGGTAATTACTTGTAGAGTAATTGCTAATTGCTAATTGGTAACTGTAATTAGTAATTGCTAATTGCTAGTTGAGATTAAATCTGATTGTTTCAGATTGATTTGGGAGTAGGTGCGCGACAGCGACAGATCGACAAAAGTGCGATCGGCTGTGGAAGTTAATACAGTCGCGCACTTTACCCTCGGCGGTTGCTATAAATAAACTTTGAAATTATTCATCTCTCTCCCCTCTTCCTCTGCGCCCTCTGCGCCCTCTGCGGTTAAATCACTCATAAATATTAAAAAAAATATATCCAGAAACCAGACTTCTTGAAAAAGTCTGGCATCTCAAAGAAGATGAAATCAAATCACCGCAATACAGTCAATTTCAACTAACACATCTTTCGGCAAACGCGAAACCTCCACACAAGCGCGCGCCGGTGCAGTTTCCGCATCAAAATATTTCGCATAAACCGCATTCACAGCGGCAAAATCATTCATATCTTTGAGGAAAACCGTAGTTTTTACCACATCCAACCAAGTCGCGCCGGCTTCTGTGAGAATCGCTTCGAGATTTGCCATAACTTGTTCGGTTTGTTTTGCCACATCGTCGGTGTAGACGATATCATTTAGTCTAATGTCGATCGCAATTTGACCAGCTACAAACAGCATAGTGCCCGTAGCGGCGATCGCTTGATTGTAAGGACCCACGGGTGCAGGTGCTTTGTCAGTACGAATAATTTTGCGCGTCATAGATGTCACTTTTTGGGATAATTTTTCCGAAGTTTCTGGCTGGTAGATTTCTCCGTCAGAGGTTTCTGGCTGATAGATTTCTCCATCGGGCATTGTAGCACCAGTGAAGTCTGCATTTTCAATATTCCAACCATAAATTCTTGCGTTAGTTAAGTCTGCCTTTTTCAAGTTTACTCCACTTAGATCGGCTCTAGTTAAATTTGCTCCTTGCAGATTAGCTCTTTCGAGATTCGAGCTTTGCAAACAGGCTTCTTTAAGGTTAGCTTCTCCCAAGTTTGCCACACTTAAATCTACATTTATTAACTTAATTCCTGACAAATTACTTTGTTCCAAATTGACTGCCCTGAGTTTACAACCGTTGAGATTTGCCTCTAAGAATTTTACACCACTTAGAATTGTTGCAGTTAAATTTGCTTCAGCCAGGTTTGCTCTAGTCAGATTAGCGCTACTCAAGTTAGCTCTATTTAAGTCTGCCTGAAACAAGGAGGCTCTACTTAGGTTAGTAGAGGTTAGGTTTGCCCCACTCAAATTTGCTTGGTCAAGATTAGTATTAGTCAAGTTTGAGCTACTCAGATTTGCTTTACTCAAATTTGCACCGTTGAGTTCTGCTAAACTTAGATTAGCTGAATCACAACGTATTTCACTCAAGTTTGCACTTGTCAGAGATGCCCGACTCAGATTAGCACCGTAAAGATTGGCTTTTGTTAGGTCTATACCACTCAAATCAGCCCCAGTCAAATTAGCACCCTGTAGGTCGATCCCACTCAGGTCAGCACCTTTAAGGTCTACCCCACTTAACCGTTCATTATGAAATTTTCGTTCACCTTTGGCATATCTTTCTAAAAGTTCTTCAGCGTCCATAAATAACCTCGATCGCCCTCACGTCCCACAAATCACTATACCATCCGCGCGAATCCGCGTGTACCTGCGGTTTAGCAGTAGAGAGCCGTCTGGGCGTCGATAATTATGGGATTCTTTACCACAGGAGTACCCGTGAAAGAATGTCAGCCAGCAATAAATTTCATAGCAACACCGTTCATGCAGTAGCGTTTGCCAGTAGGTGCAGGGCCGTCATCAAATACGTGACCCAAATGCCCCCCGCAGCGATGGCAATGCACTTCAATTCTACTCGCAAACAGCGAATTATCTACAGATGTGGCGATCGCCCCTTTGATCGGTTCATAAAAACTTGGCCAACCAGTACCGCTATCAAATTTGGTTTGCGACGAAAAAACGGGCAAATCACACGCAGCACACGCATAAATCCCCTTCCCATATTGCTTATCGAGAATGCTAGTGTGAGAGCGTTCAGTGCCGTGTTTTCGCAACACATCAAACTGTGCCGGAGTCAAAAGTTTGCGCCACTCTTCCTCGGTTTTAGTAATTTCAAAAACACCCTTAGAAGCAGCCATAACATCTGAATCCCCAGGCAAACAGGACGATAACCATGCCATGCTTACTGTTGCTAGACCAGCTTGTAAAAAGAATCTTTTTTTCATTATCCATCATCCACTTATTGCTAATTAACTAACTAATCTAAACCCCGATCAGTCACATTCAAGATGTTTAAATTGCTTTTTCCCCCAATACAGCTTTAATACCCCCCATTTATTCTTTAGTCCGCGGAGGCGGACTTCGTTTGTGTAGGGGCGGTTTCAACCGCCGACTTTTATTGCTTCCCAAACACATTATTACAGCCCTCCAAACCACTCATAACCTTGATCCTCCCAGTAACCCTTTTTAGGCAACAAGTCACCAACCAAAGTAATTCGAGTCACCCACTTACTCTGTTTGTAACCCAGCTTAATTGGAGATGCTAGGCGTAAAGGCGCACCATTCTCAACACTCAGAGGATTACCATTTTTCTGATAAACCATCAAAGTCTGAGGGTGCAACGCCGAAGGCATATCCCAACTCTCGTAGTAGCCATCAGCAGACTTAAAGTAAATGTAGCGAGCATTTGCTTTTGGTTGTGCAAGGGCTACCAAATCCCGCAGCCGCACCCCACCCCACTGCACAATAGCAGCCCAACCCTCCACACAAACATGGCGAATTGTCATGACACTCAAAGGCATAATCTGAAGTTGTTCCAGACTGAGGTTGAGAGGACGATTCACCTCACCATCAATTATCAGACGAAAAGCTTTTGGATCGATGTTTGGAGTGGCATCAAAGGTATTGATAATTAACGCATTCGGCTCGATCGCACTTGCAGGGAATTCCGGTACGAGTTTTTGAGGATTCAACAACAAAGCTTCAACACTTTGGTTGAGAGGTTCAAAACTCTTTCCGATTATATCAGATCCAACTAATCCACAACCGCCTAAAAATAAACCAATGCCAGAAAGTCCAGATAATTGGAGAAATTGGCGGCGCTGCCATAAACGAGGAGAGTCTGGAAACATTAGGAAACCTCTACCAAAAAATTGACTTAATCAGGCGCGAACCCCCTACCTTGAGGCCCAGCAAAGAGTGAATTAGTGAAAAGATGATGACTGTAGGAACCGATATAAAGTGAACGACTCTCAGCGCCTGCCAACTGCCGAATAAATCAACAATCCAGTGGAATTGAGCAGGTTTATACATTCCCATTCCGCTAACTAAAGCTAGCAGCAAAACCGGAATAATTGCTGTGTAAGCTAGGCGATGCCACGAATAATTTTTGCGCTTTTCATTTTGAGAATTCTGCAAAGCTTTCAAGTCATTATAGCCGACAAAACGATGCTGCCAGCGGCGGGTGATGAAAATATAGAGACCGTACCAAAATAGATTGAGTGCGAATAACCACATCGCCGCGAAATGCCAATGCCTGCCACCAGCCAGCCAACCGCCTAGCAAAAATATGGGTGGGAATTGCCATCCTCCCCGCCCACCAAAAACCGGATTCGAGTTGTAAATTTGCAATCCACTGCCAATCATCAGAAGTAGACTAATGATATTTAACCAGTGAAATAACTTCGCCCCAGTTGCCTGAGTCGGTAAAAATTTAGACCGAGATTTTTTAGAAGGAGCAGATGAATCCATAGTGCGTAAGGGTGACAGCAACTGCTTTAAATAAATACCTAAAGAACTCAGAGAAAATACAGCAGATTCCATGTTTATGAAGTACACCCCGCGATCTCTTCGAGTGCCGTAGGGACACGGCAGTGCCGTGTCCCTACCCCTGCCAGTACCTACTGACGTGAAAAGTGCTGTAATTACTCTGCCCTTGTAGGTAGCAACTAACCCAAGTCAGTTAACTTTTTCTGCTACCGTGCATAAAAATTACTTGTAAAGTGGGATACAAATAGACTGGGTTTTTAGTAGTCTCTAACTTAATACGAGGCTAACTCTATTTTGGATGTGAACTAACCTGACGGTCAACTGGGTACAGTTAGACCGCAGGCTTCTTTTTCCTTTTTTGCAAAGGCTTTTTTGAGTGACGGAGTTCCCCCGCCACTTTCGTAACTAAGACCAATTTTTCTAATAAGTTTAGCTGAATTTTCATCTCGATCCAAAGATTCTCCGCACTGACAAGAATGCCACCGCTCCGACAATTCTTTCGGGACTTTATTGAGGCAGTTCCAGCAATGCTGGGAAGTTCCTTTTGGGTCAACGAGTAAAACGCTTTTACCTAACTTCCAAGCGACATATTTTAGGACGTTAGCGAACTGCCCGTGAGCAGCATCAAGCATTGATTTGTTCAAACCGCTTTTAGCTGACTGACCGTTCGGCAAATAAACCAAATTACCATTCTCAACATCAGTCTTGGGTTTGGCACGTCTAGTCAGATTTTTGATCCTCAAGTCTTCAACAACTAAAACATCACATTTGTTCAATAACTCATGTGCAGTCTTGAATTGAAAATCTAATCTAGCTCTAGCTACGAACTGATGTAGTTTGGAAACCTTATCCTTGATAATTTTCCAAGGCTTAGAACCTTTGGCTTTTTTAGCTAATTTTGCTTGAAGCCTTGCTAATTTTTCAGCCGACTTTCTCAAGAATCTAGGATTTTCAATTCTTTCGCCATTGGAAAGGTAAACGTAATTAGTAATTCCCAGGTCGATACCCACAGTATTTTCGACCGTCGGTTGAATTTCTACAACCGTTACGGGAACCGTCTTATCTTCTAGCGTCAGGGAGATATACCACCCATCCGCTTCTCTGATGACACTACCCGTCTTAACTTTGAATCCTGTTGGTATTGTGCGGTGAAAAACCATCGGTACTTGACCTATTTTTGCGAGGCTAATACAAATCCTATTCTGCTCATCCTTGACGACATCTAAATTGTCTAATTGAGGATAAGTGAAGGATTTATAGTAGTGAAACCCCTTGAACTTAGGCTTACCTCTACGATTGCCATTCTTATCGGACGTGGTAAAGTTTGAAAAGGAAGTTTCTACTCTGTTGACAACATCTTGCAGAACCTGAGAATCTAACACTTTATAATCAGGAAACAGCTTTTTAGTATTTTTCAGGTCGGCAAGTTGTATCGTCTGCCACTGCACATATCCGCCTTCAATGTTCGAGAAAACGTCACCTTTTTTAGTCAAAGGATTACCTAATTCATCCTTTTTCCTGCCGTCTCTAGTTTGGACTCTCGTCAAAGGAATATTTTTATAAATCTCCTCAACAGGGACTATAGAAACAACTAATGGGCAGGCGTTGATAGGCGTTCTCGTGGCTTCCCACCATCTAAATCTTTCGCTGAGTCGGTAGTTGTACTGCCGGCGACAAAGTTCTAGATGAGCCACAATCGTTGTTAATTGAGCTTTTGTTGGTTTGAGGCGGTATTTGTAAGTGAGTTGCATTTCTAAACTTCCTTTTTTCGACCTTTGCATAGTATAGTTTATGTACGTCCAAAATGCAACACCGAAAATTACTATTTTAGCACTGGAAAGTACATTGAAAATCAAGATGCTCCCGAAGATTGATTCGTAGTAAGCAAGTCTAATTGTCGGCTTCCGTCCCTCCATCCGACGCTTCTGGACATCCCTACGGTAATTCATTCGGGGTACTTCGCGCAGCGCTCAGATTCATCCCCCTCTGAATATACCGAGGGACTTCCCGGCTGGCAGTTAAAATTTTTCCTGTTTGCATAAAACATCCAATTTCCGGTCATCTCCGTATATAAAGTAAATAAGGAAGGAAATTACTTTATGAACAAGCGCTGGCTGGGGCGACGCCAATTACTTTGGTATTTAGGGCTGGGAGTTGGTGGGACTGCTCTCAGTTGTGGCAGACAGAAAGATATTATCCCAACTTCTAGCTCTAACAGTATCCCCATACCCGATCCTGCTAAAATTCCTAATTTACCCACAGCCGAGAACGTTGCTGCCTCACCAACTGGAAAGTCTTTACCAGAGTTTCAAGGCATCAGTCAGTGGCTAAATTCTGCGCCGCTGAAAATAGCTGATCTTAAAGGCAAAGTGGTGTTGGTGCAATTTTGGACATTTGCCTGCATTAACTGTCAGCGCACTCTGCCCTACATCGTCCGCTGGAACCAGCAATATGCCGATCGCGGATTGAAGATTGTGGGCATACACACCCCTGAATTTCCCTTTGAGCGGGATGCAAACAATGTCAAAAAAGCTTTGAAGGAACACCAAATTACCTATCCAGTGCCGCTGGATAACGAATTTAAAACTTGGGCTGCTTACCAGAATGAATACTGGCCTCATTTATTTTTAGCCGATCGCCAAGGCATTCAGCGCTACGATCATATTGGCGAAGGAGCCTATGACGAAACCGAACAAATGATTCGTAAATTATTAGGTTAGTCAGATGGCAATTTCACTCACTTCGGCTGGTGTGGCTTTACTAGCAGGATTTTTAACAATTCTCTCGCCCTGCGTCTTACCAATCCTACCCATATTATTAGGACGCAGCCTGCAATCTCATCGCTATGGGCCAATTGCTTTGGTATCAGGATTAATCGCGGGTTTTGCGGCAATTGGTAGCTTGTTGGGAGTGACATCAGGCTGGTTTGTCAGCTTTGCTAGCATCCTCCGAACAGGAGCACTTGCCTTTCTTTTGATTGCTGGGATAAGTGCCATTTTTCCGCAGATTTACCAACTGCTGTTTAAATACTTACACTTTGAAAGTTGGCCCAAAGCACCCGCGCGAGTAGGGTTGGTTGGCGAATTTTGGCTGGGAACCCAACTCGGCTTGCTTTGGACACCTTGTGCGGGGCCTGTTCTTGGCAGTATTCTGGTTTTAGCTGTTGTCAATCCTCAACCTGTAACTGCGTTTGTTTTACTAATTTTGTACGGTTTGGGCGCTGGGTTGCCGCTACTGGCGATCGCCTATGGAGGACGCTATTTCAGCCAGCATTTATTACGTTTGCGCCCCCACAGTGCAGCCTTACAAAGAATCGGCGGCGTAATTGTTGTGGGAAGTGCGATCGCGATTCTTTTGGGTTGGGATGTCAAGATACAGCTTTGGTTAGCTCCGTTTTTTCCAACTCTGCCACTGTGACGCCACTGCGAAGTGCGATCGGATTGACACTCCTTAATTATTAGACTTTTCCAATAAAAATTGTGGAACAGGCATCTTGCCTGTTCAAGACTCGCAATTCTTGCGATGTCTATTGTTGAGATACAGTCCGCCATTCATCTCGCAGCCAAATTGGGTACAGTTATGGCGGGAGATGAATGACGGTTGAAGGTAAAAGTCGGTGATTGCTTTGGTGGAGGCTATTTTTTCATAGCATCAGGACTCTTCATCGCATCAGGACTTTTCATCGCATCAGGACTCTTCATCGCATCAGGACTCTTCATCGCATCAGGACTTTTCATAGCATCGGGACTCTTCATCGCATCAGGACTCTTCATCGCATCGGGGGAAGCGCTAGGAGTAGAAGAACAGGTATACAGACTAGCCGTTAGAGTCAGACCAACAATCAAATAAAGCACTTTTCGGTTCATATTTTTATTCCAAATCTGAGGAATTTTGATTTAAGCAGTCAGCAGGTAATAGCTAGCCGTGGTTCCTCTAATAGTACGGATTACTCCTTTGATTGGATTGTGAATATCCTAAATTTGTTGTGAGCGAGGTCAAGATACCCAGCTTGTATACATCCAATCACCTCTGCGGGTCGTATTTAAGAAGATGGGGCCAGATTATTTGTGGAGACGCGCTTGCTGCAATAACCAGAATCAACTTAAAATTATCGGTTTAGGTTTGTTCTACGAAACACCTATGGATTTGAACTCTGCCGAAACAAGCGCGGACAACCCTGACAAACAGACTGACGCTGATTTATTTCGGTTGATGAGTGTTGGTCAACCCTCTGCCTTGGGGATTCTCTATAACCGCTATGGCAGCTTAGTTTACAGATTGGCGCTGAGAATTCTCAGCAATCCTCAAGAGGCAGAAGACTTAACCCAAGAGATATTTCTCAATCTCTGGAATAGGGGCGCATACAATCCGAATCGCGGCTCTATGAGCAGCTTTTTGACAACTATGACTCGATCGCGCGCAATTGATAAACTTCGTTCCCGCAGCACTAACTTAAAATTTATCCAGCGGTGGAGTCAGATGATGGCTACTGAAATTCCCCCTCTCACGCCTTTCGAGTCAGCTTCTTTAAGTGACCGATCGCACTGTGTTCGCGATGCCTTAACTCAACTTCCCGAAAAACACCGACAGGTTTTAGAGATGGCTTACTATGACGGTTTGAGTCAATCAGAAATCGCGACTAAACTTAGTATACCGCTGGGAACAATTAAAACTTGGTCTCGGCAAGGTTTATTGAACTTAAGAAAAAACTTACAAAATTTAATTGGCTAGTTGCACTTATGACAGAGCCTTTATTCCCTGAACGCTCAGAAGAATTGATGGCAGGTTATGTACTTGGCAACCTCAGCTCCTCAGAAGCTGAGGAATTAAGGCAAGTGATGAAAGAAAATCCTGAACTAGCTACAGAGGTGCGTCGCCTGCAGGAAGTCCTGGAAGTTATGCCCTACGCCCTACCTGATCTCGCACCGCCACCACACCTTTATTCCGCCATTTTGGAAGCTGCCTCGGCGGCTAGCGTTGCAGTAGCAAATCCTCATGTTTCTGGAGTTCCTAACTCATTACCCCAGAAAAAACTGAAGCACTCACCTCTACAATGGAGTCGCGTTCTTGGTAGCATAGCGGCATTATTGGCGTTGGCCGTTGGTGTGGATAACTACCGACTCAGGCAAGAAATCACAACGCTTGAAGCTCAAGTAGTGCGACAAAAAGATGTGATTGCAATGTTGCAACAGCCTAATACTCGTCTAGTTTCCCTCAAAGGGATGGCTGACGCATCTGCTGCCTCTGGTAGTATTGTGATCACACCCGGTGAACCCAAAGCTGTTTTAATCTTAAGGAACCTTCCGGTTTTACCACAGGGTCAGTTTTATCAGTTATGGTCGGTTATTAATAATGAAAAAATCGCTTGGGAGCCGTTTAATACTAATGAAGCAGGAACAGTTTTTGTCAAACTTTCTCTGCCGGCTAATGCGGAAGTAACACCATTAGTTGTCACGGTTGAAGCATCGCCCTTACTTAAAAATCCTGCAGGGCCTATGGTAATGACGGGGACTTTATAAACTAATAGGCTTAATATTAAGCTGTCGCGCAGTTAAATTGCATATTCAGGGCGGGCGGGACGCCCACCCCACAAGAGTTGGATTGTTTTTTGACAGACAATTTAAATGCCGCAACAGCTTATGGAAATCTAGGCTAGAGGATTACTAAATTCCTCCGACTCCAGCTTATGCAACCCATCCCCATACACGCGCCCCTCAGTCATTAGCACTTCATCAGAAATTCTTTCGCAAAGTAGCATTGTGCAGTGCGATCGCGATCGGGGGCGCTCGACAATAAAAGTGGTTTGATTGCTGGTAATTGACCGGATGTAATACAAGTCCTGCGATCGCGATCGCCCCGATCGCCCTCACAGGACTCAGATATTTTCAAACCTCACCCACTTAAACAACAACCGGAGCACCAACAATCTCACCCTTGAGCATCCGAGAAGCAGCATCGAGCAATTGCTCCTCCAAATAAGGCTTAGTGAAATAGCCTTTCGCGCCCAAACTGTAAGCCATTTGGCGGTGTCTGTCAGCACCGCGAGAAGTTAGCATCGCGATCGGCAATTCGCACAAAATCGCATCCTTCTGCATCCGAGAAAGCAGCTCCAAACCGTCCATTCTCGGCATCTCAATATCGCAGAACACGATATCGCAAGGCAAACCAGATTTCATCTTTTCCCAAGCCTCCTTACCGTCGCGAGCTTCTTCAACCCGGTAGCCTGCTTTCTCAAAAGTAATCGAAAGCAGCGATCGCACCGTAATCGAATCGTCCACAATCAGCACAGTCGGCTCAGTTTGCTCGACTTCGGCCTCCGCAGCAGCCCGATCGGTCTCATCCCAAAGCGTACCGCCAGCTTCCTTCCGCAGCCTTCCCGTAGCCAAATCGATCAGTTCCAGAACATCCGCAATCGCCACGATCCGGCCGTCCCCGAGCACTGTAGCCCCAGCAATCCCGATCGGCTTCGGCACCGGCCCCTCCAACTGCTTGATCACGATTTCCTGTTCCGTCGAAACCTGATCCACCTGCACCGCCAAGAAATTGCCACCAGACCGCAGCACGATCACCGAAATCATGTCATCGTCAGTATTAAACCCGTAAACACTGCCCCGGCCCAAATAGCGGTTGTAAGCGAGCAAATCCCGCAGCGGCCGGAACGGCAAAATCGAACCCCGCCACTCTATGCAGGGCAAACCGTCCGCCCCCGTCGTCACCTGATCGCGAGGCACATCGATCATGTCCTCCACCCCGTCCATCGGGAAAGCAATCCGAGCGCGATCGCTAATGCAAGTCAGAGCCTTAGAAATGCTCAACACCAGAGGCAAACGGATGGTAAACACAGTCCCCTTGCCGATCGTCGAATCAATTCCCACAGTCCCCCGAATCTCGTGCAAGCAAGTCCGCACCACATCCATACCGACCCCGCGGCCGGCGTACTCCGTCGCCTGTTCCTGAGTGCTGAAACCCGGCATAAACAGCAAATCGTAAACTTCCGATCGAGACATCCTCTGAGCCTGAGCCGCCGTCAGCAAACCCTGCTTGATCGCCTTCGCCTTCACTTTTTGCGGGTCAATTCCCGCCCCGTCGTCAGAAACCGAAATCACCGTTTGATTCCCTTGGTGGAAAGCCCGAATCGTAATCCTGCCCACCGCAGGTTTCCCAGCCGCCTGACGCACCTCTGGCGGTTCGATCCCGTGAGTGATCGCATTGTTCACCAAATGAGTCATCGGGTCATAAAGCTGATCCACAATCATCTTGTCGATCAAAATATCCTTACCCTCAACCTGCAACTGAGCCTGCTTCCCGCACTTAATCGCAATTTCCCGCACCGCCCGGAACAGCCTGTCCGTCGTCTCCGCAAACGGCTTCATCCGGGCGCGAGTCAAACCTTCTTGCAGTTGAGTCGTGACTTGCCGCAGTTGGCGAGTCACCTGATCCGCCTCATCCACCAAAAACTCAATGTCCGCGGCCGACTCCCGCACCCGCACGATCAACTCGATAATCTCCTGAGCCAAACTGTGGAAAGGAGTAAACCTGTCCATTTCCTCCGGTCTCCAAGCACTTTCCCGCGTGTGGGCCGAATCCTCAGAGCGCCAGGCCGATCGGTGTCCCTGGCGGTTTGCCAGCAAAGCAATCTCCAAAAGACTCCGCTCGTAGAAATCCTGAGTCCGCTGGCTCACATCGCTCAGCAGCGTCACCTGGTGCAGCAAATTGTCCAAAAACTGCCGCATCCGTTCTTGGTCTTGCTCCAAACTGTTGCGGTTCACCACCAGTTCCCCCATCAAATTGCTGAGGTTGTCCAGTTGCTTGACCGGCACCCGCATCGTCTGGTCGCCGAACCCGCCCGCGCGGGCATTTCGCCTCGATCTGTTGATCCCCGACGGCCCGATATTGCCTTCCCCTTGACGGCCGCCGTCCTTTGGATCTTCCAGCAGTTTTTCCAAATCGCCAAATTCATCGTCGCTGCGATCGGCAGCAGCGGGCGGAGCTTGACGGGCAGTTGTCGTCGGTGCAGGGATTTCCGGCACAGTTGCGCTCTCGCTCAGCAGCTCTTCGAGATCCGAGAAAACTTCCGTATTTACCGGACTCTGATTTGTACCCCCAGAGGCTGCTAGTGCAGCCCCAGCGCCCCCTGCAATTAACAGGGCTTCTAAATCGTCAAAATTGTCTTTTTCCTCCTCACCATCTGGTTCGGCACCGCTAAAAAAGTCCGCCAGCGACCCATATTCCAACTCCGAGGAATCTTCAGCGGCCGGCACTTCGTCAGCGTCCCAAAAGCCCGCCGTCAGTTCCGAAGTCACCAGCACCTCAGCATCGATCGAATCCAACAAATCATCAAAACCCTCCAACTCTTCGCTCTTGAGAGTCGCCCCGGTTTCAAAACCTTCCAGCAAATCACCATCGCTCTCAAACATAGCGCCGAGAGATTCTGCCGACAGCACCTCTAAATCCCCACTCGAAAAATCCGTTTCCAGCGCCTCAAACAAATCATCCTCGCCGCTAGACTCCCCAAGGATCTCTGTTTCGGGTCGATCGAACAAACCCTCGGGAACTGGGGCCGACAACTCCTGCAAATCAACGGCCGCGTCCTCATCCCCCCCAGATCCCGCATCCGCCGGCAGCACCTGCCCTTCGCCAAACATATCCTCCAACAAATCGAAAGATCCGCCCCCATCAGACTCAACACTTGAACTTTCCGAATCAGGACGGCCGGACAAGGCCCCAAGTTCAACTGGTGCCAAATCTGCCAAACCTTCGTCGGAAACAGGCGCAGCATTGTTCGAGAACCAACTCGCCAACTCGCCCTCATCGGGTTCCACACCCTCCCTCGGCAATTCTGAATCCCCGTCTAAATTTAGCCAATCCGCATGGACTTGCCCCGAAGCTTCCCCGTCATACTCAGTACCCGTAGGTACAGAACCGAACAGCTCAGCCAAATCCGCCGCCTCTCGGGAAGTAGCAGCCAATTGCCGATCGCGCGCAGTCTCCTCATCCCCTGAAATCGGGCCCGAGGTGATATTCCCAAACAGCGCATCTAAATCCGTATCATCCAGCTCCGCGTTGGTCGATGGCACTGACTCGTCTTCCATATCGAAAGCATCTTCTAGCCAATTTTCATCTGCAGAGATATCTAAATCAGAATTTGGTGTCATGTTAAAAACGCTGCCAATTTCCTCGTTTTGTGTGCTGCGAGCCGCTAAATATCGATCGTCCCCGCTCTCCCCACCTTCGCCTTCTGAAGAAAGGAAACCAGAAGCAATGCCTGAGCGATCGCTCAAATCCGAGTCCTCGCCTAGCTCAGAGAGAAACTCGAAATCATCTATTTCGGCTTCAGCGAGCCTGTCGGCATCCCCTGAATCACTGCCGCCTGCCGTCGGCTCGGAAAATTCTGTGTCGAAAGGGTCAGGGTTGACAGAATACTCAGAAGATACTTCCTGCACATCCGCTGTCTCAGATAAGTCTAAATCGCCGAACAAGTCATCCAAATTACCACTGTCCTCAACAACAACAGAAGTTTGGGCCGCCACTTCGTCCAAAAGCGTACCGAGGGCATCTTCCTCGGCTTGCCCCCTGGCTCCGCCTGTGCCGTCTCGCCGCTCCAAACCGCCCTTGCCGTTACCCGTTTTAAGCTGTTTGTGAGTTAGCGGCTGCCTCAAACGCGAATTTTCCTGACCGGCGACCACCGCCGAACCCTCTGGCTCACCTCCAAACAGCAAATCATCCCCAAACAAACTCGTGAGGTCGTCAATCGGAGGCCCCGCATTGGTTTCAGGATTTTCCGCATCATATTGGTCAAACAACAAATCAGTAAAATCGCCAGAATTGTCATCGTCTGACTCCAACATTCCCTGCGCCAGCATCCCAGAAGACTGCGTATAGTCGAAGTCTTCTTCTTCTTCCCAAGCGCCGTCGAGTTCCGGGGACTCGCCGTCAAACAAGTCAGCTAAAGTGTTGAGTTCTGCCGCGCCCACTTCCGGGCCGCTGCGGGTCGAGCTTCTAAAAGCACTCATCTCCAGATCCGATTCTGCGAACACCGTAGAATCATCATCGTCGAACTGCGACGATCGACCGCTGCTGTAATCATTGGTGTCGCCGCTGTCGAGTTGGTCGAACAGCTCGTCTATGCTCTGCCCAGAAATAGTCGGCAGAATTTGTTCCCCCGCCCGGGAATCGCCAGATCCCGCCAGATCCCAGGCCGCATCCTCAACAGAAACCGATTTTTTCCCCGACGCAAGCGGTTGAGCGAATGCCAGCAAATCTTCAAAATCCGTTTCTGGAACCAGAACAGCCGGCAGCAGCCCCAGAAGTTTTGCGCTGGGTGCGATCGACCCTTCTAGACCCGAAAGTACCAATTCTTGGGCTTGTTTGATGTCCTTGATCACCGTTGGGGCTAAGGTGCGGTAGGTATTTTCTGGGTTGGCGATCGTCTTTTCTACAACTTCGATCAATTCTATCCAGCCAGGCAGTTCAAATTCCTCCCCCGCCATTTTCAAGTTCCGACAAATGTTCCTGAGCTGCCGCCTGCTTTCAGACCCCTCGGGCTGTTTGAACTCTTGCAGCATTTCCCGCATCCTTGCCGGCACGTCCGAGTCAAATACTAGGTGCAGCGCGCCGTGTTCTGTTGGTCTTGCATCAGGTACGTAAACTGACGCCGAATCCACAAAACTCCTGGATGAGCCAAAGGCCCCGATTCCTATCCCTGCCATAACTTCTTCGGGTACTGGCAGCGGGCTGCTATCGTCTGAATCGTGTTCTCCGTATCCGACGAGTCCCCCCAAGTGCCCGTTGAGTTCTTGAAATACCGGTTCTAATTCTCGAACCATCTGTTCTCCCAACTCCTCTGTCAGCCCAAAAGGCCCTGACAGTTGCTCTAGCAGCCCTTGCAATGTGTCAAAAATTCGCAGGAACAGGGACTCTAGCTGTTGGTCTACTTTAACGCTGCACTCTTTTAAAACTTTAAAACTATCTTCTAGTCGGTGAGCTGTTTGCTGAATGCTGGTCAGCCCCAGCATAGCTGCTCCTCCTTTGACAGAGTGAGCGGCCCTAAATACTTCGTTGACCAGTTCGGGGTCTTCGATCGTGGTTTGCAGGTTCAGCAAGCCTTGTTCGATCGTATTGAGGTGGTCTTTTGCCTCCTCAATAAAGTAGCCCATTATCCTCTGTTGTTGCTCCGGCAGCATAGTTTTATTCCTGATTTTAAGCGTTATTGTATTTGTCTGTTATTGAAACTCAACCGATTATTTCACTGTTTAAGTATTTGCTCGGCGCGGTAGTTTTGTTGACTGTTCAATACCTTCGCTCTTGCAATACTGCCTGCATGGATATTGTACTCAGGCTTGTTAAACTGTTTTTGCTCTCCTCTCATGTCGTTAGTTTTTAGGTAATAAAATTTGTTTTCAGTCAGGATGTCTGTCCTTTCTAAGGGGATGAATAATGATTCTGCGTCCTGACGGAGAACCTCAAAGCGGTTATATAACCGGACATAATCTCCCACTTTTTTTTCACTTTTCTATCTGTGAATTCAACTTTTTTTAGTGATTTTGTGAGCGTTCTCGCAGTGTTTTCGGCACTGCGAGGTTTCTTGCTTCGGATGATTTCCCGGACTGACTGTTGCTAAAATTGCCAAGCAAACACAGGTAATAACCGCAGAACTATTGTCTTTCTGCTGTTTCTACTCGGAATCTTTCCACCGAGGTCAAAAGGTCGCGAGCAACGCCCACCAAATTTTGCAAAGCACCCGAAACTCGCTGCGCTTCTTGGGACGTTTCCTGAGCAGTTAATTCGACAGCCTGCATCACACTGGCGACCGCGCGAGCTGTTTCGTTTTGCTCTACAGTGTCGGCAGTAATCGATCGCACTAACACGTCAATTCGATTAGTTACTTGAATGATATCTTCAAGCGATCGCTTCGCCTGTTCTGCCAATCTTGTCCCCTCAATAACCTGCTGCGTCCCTTCTTCCATCGCCGTCATTAGCGAGCCGGTTTCGCTTTGAATTTGCATCACTATCTGTTCGATTTCTTTCAAAGACTTAGCCGATCGGTCTGCCAATTGTCGCACCTCGTCTGCCACGATCGCAAAACCCCTGCCAGCTTCCCCCGCTCTCGCCGCCTCGATACTGGCGTTGAGGGCCAACAAATTCGTCCTGGAGGCGATCGTCGCAATTAAAGCCACAATCTTAGAAATTTCTTGAGAAGCTTCAGCCAATCTCTTGACTTTTCTCGTAGTTTCTGCTACTGTTTCGCGAATTTCCAAAATCCCGGCCACCGTCCGCTCCACAGCCTCACCACCTTTCAAAGCCGTTGCCGCCGCGCCCCTGGCCACTTCTTCTGCCTCTCTAGCGCTCTCTGCGACCCGCTGAATCGCGTCGGTGAGGACTTGCACCGAATTCAGCGTTGCCGCCAGTTCCTCAGCTTGCCGCAGCGCGTCAGAAGACAAATCGCCCGCAAACTTGGCACTATCCGTAGCGCCTTTGCTAACCTCCCGAGCCGCCTGCTTCACCTGATGGACAATTTCGCGCAGGTTTTGAATTGTCAAGTTAAACGAGTCAGCAACAGCGCCCAAGACATCTGCGGTCACTTCCGCAGTCACCGTCAAGTCACCCCTGGCCGCTCCTTCCACGTCGTCTAGCAAGCGAATCACTTGGCGCTGCAAGTCTTCTTTTGCCTGTTCCTGTTCGTCAGACTTGCGCCTGGTATCGCTAATCGTGGTTTGGATCACCTTCGCCATGTGGTTGAATTTAGCAGCCATTTTGCCAAATTCATCTTCCGAGTAAATCGTAGCGCGAGCGTCCAAAGTTCCTTGAGATACGGCATCGAACTGAGCTTGCAAATTGTCCGAGGACTTGCGTACCTGCTTGGCGATCAACTGGCCGATGCCCCAAGAAGTTAAAAAACTCGTAAAGCCTGCGGCTGCAGTCATTACCCAGCCTGTTTGGCGCAGGTAAACGATCGCATCGGGCTTGTCATCCCGCAATGCCTGATAGGAGGCGATGTTGGTGACGAAAGCCACAGCTATCAGAGAAACCAGTCCGGCCCCGATTGCCGTGTACAACTGTTTTGTAAACAAAGGGGCATTTTCCAAGAAAGCCAGTCCCCCCTGTTCTACTGTTACCGAGGTATCGATCGCTTCTGTTTCTGTGGGAGAAAAATTCGGCACCGACGCATCAGCCGGGCCGTTGATGCTAAATATTTCGTCATCCCGAATTGCTGAGCCATCGCTGTTGTCAAAGTCCAGGCTGCTGCCTGTCGTTCCCATCATGCCGCTGGTCGAGTTGCCGAAACTGGTGTTACCTCTAGTCAAGATCGAACTGCTGGAATCTTCTGAGATGTCAAAGTCCGGCAAATTGCCCAAATCGTCAAACTCGTCAAATTCGTCTAAAAAGTCGCTGTGTTCTTGTTGAGCTTTCCCAGTTTTTGACGACCAGCCGCTGCTGTTCTTGTCGGACGCCCCGAAAGCTGTCGCTTGTTCGTTTTCCTCGAAAGAGAAAGCATCGCTAAAAGCGTCGTCATCAAAAGCGTCTAACTCGAAGCTGTCTATAGATCCAAATGCCGGGGGTTCCGAGTCGCCGTAACCGTTGTTGTTGGTGGAGGATCGATCGACCGAATTAAATTGTCCCCGGCTCGACCTTTGACTTTGAGAGTTGGGGACAGCACCTCCCATCAACAGCGTTTCGTCTTCCGCCAAATAGTTTGACGAGTAGTCCGACCCAGTATTCGGCTGCTTGTTTTGAGGTAAAGAAGACCCGAAACCCGACGAGGGCATTGCCTCGGCAAAGGGGTCTGCCTCTTGGGCCGGAGGTACGTTCTGCCCGTAATTTTGGCTTGTCTGTGGCGGGGCTTGGTAGTCGTAGTCGGAGTTCGCCTCGAGTGCGTCTGCCAAATCGAGTGGCGCAAAAGGTTCAGCAAATTTGTGGGACGGCCCGGTGGGGGAGTCGAGTTGGTTCGAGTCGAAGGCATTCCCAACTTCTGCTGCGGCAAAACTTTGACCGTTGAGCATCTGAGTGGGAGCTTCTGAAAACAAATCTTCTGAGTCAAGTGCTGGTTTCCCAGACACTTTGCTCTCAGACCACTCAGCAGCATCAAACCCTCCCTCATCTAAGGCAAAAGGGTCTCCCAAGTCCGAGCCTCCAAACTCCTCCATGTCTAACGGCTCAGACGTATCAGCATAAGCTGCCATTCCGCCGCTGTCGCTACCAAAGGGGTTAGAATGCGAGGCTAAATCTTCGTTCGCGCCGGCGCGATTCTCGTCTTCTGGTTCCCACTCCAAGCCACCAAGGCCCAAGTCTGCCAAGTCCAAGTTTTCCTGGTCGTCTGGCGATTGACTCGCATAGGACAGGGATGGGGAATTTCCTTGAAAAAGTCCCAAATCCGGGTCTTCTAACTCTTCATCAAGAGATAAGTCTGGGTAGAATTCCAATTCAGTTTCAGCAGACAAAGCCTCGAAACTTTCGGTTTGCAGTTCTCCTGATAAAAATTTGTCTGTGTAGTTAATTCCGTTCTGAGCGTGTTCGACCAGAGTTGGGTCGTCACTCAGGCCTAGCACAACCGTGTACTGTTCTCGTGCCACCTCGTACTGTTGCAGTCCGTAGCAATAGATGTGTCCGCACAGCAGGCGAGCGCTGGGGTCTTCGGGAAAATCTTCTACTAATTGATAAACTAGGGCTGCGGCTTCTGAATAGTTGCCAGCCATGTATGCCGCTTCTGCCCGTTGGTAGTCCTGCTGAAAGTTGGTACTTGTTGCCATTTGCCGCCCTCTTTTGATTTTAGATTTTAGATTTTAGATTTTTGATTTTTATCTTGAATGTTTAGATGCGCGCCTCAAGTCGTGTGACTGTTGATGGTTAGACCCCAATCGCAAATCGCAAATCGCAAATCTAAAATCGATTTCACGCTGCCCACCGCGCAGAGCGCAGAATTTTCACTTGATCTAGCAGTCGGAGCACTTTAGTCGCTTGTGCACCTAACATCCATTCTCCCCTCAGAAATGGAATCATGCCGTCTGGTGCATTGTTCTGAGAATGCAGTTGCTCTACGTCGAGCCAGTCCATCCCCACAATTCGATCGACTGCCAGTCCCAAAATCGTGTCTTGGTCTTCCACAGCCACGATCGAGATTTCGGGTCTGTCTGTGTTCAGAGGTGTTTGGTCTCCCAGAAATTGGCCCAGGTCTGCCACCCAAATCACTCGTCCTCTCATGTTTAGCGTACCTAAAAGCAAAGAGGAAACGTTGGGGATCGGTGTCAGGCGGTCTGGGGACGGGGAGAGTACCTCTCTAATCCCTGTCGCCGGCAGTGCGAACTCGTTCCCCGAAGGAACGTAGAACCGCAGGTGCAGCTCGCCTTCGGGAGTTTCTAGTTCTTGGAATTCCGGAGCCTGATCTACCCCTAGTCCTGGTAATATAAAGTCTGGGCTGCCGCTAATCATAATTCTGACACCTGCATTTCTAGCAAATTGTTGACGTTTCCCGCCAAGCAGATCCCGATCGAAACTTCTCCCGTCAAAACTTGACACAGCCAAGGGGTGAATGGCGCGAATGCCGGAGGTACTTGGCAATAAATGCGCTCCGTCAATAATTCACTGCAATCAATAATTCGCGCGACCTTTGCTGACAAATTGGCTCAAATCGACTGCGAACAATTAATGTGGAACCCTAAATTTTCACTTTGTACTCCCACCGTCGCTAAATTGGTAAAACTCTGGGCAATTTCTGCGATGAATGCTAAACCGGTACTCGGATTAGCGACGGGTTGTTGACATGGCTGATATCGCGACAATCGTGAACGGAGTCAGTTAAGACGATTGATTGCACTCTCCGATATTGTACGGAAATGCCTAGCAATGACTGGCTCTGGGCATCGGTTTTTCGGAGCGGCTGCAAGTGGAGAACAAGTATATTATATTTGCACTTTGAGCGTGTTAGA
Source organism: Microcoleus sp. N3A4 (assembly GCF_036701805.1). Classification (NCBI taxonomy): domain Bacteria; kingdom Bacillati; phylum Cyanobacteriota; class Cyanophyceae; order Oscillatoriales; family Microcoleaceae; genus Microcoleus; species Microcoleus sp. N3A4. The sequence continues at coordinate 24,408 of NZ_JAUBRJ010000019.1, read as the reverse complement.
CCCGACAGGGGTCGAGAAATTGAACAGAGTTTTACCGACGCCCTCGTGCCAGGGCGCGGATTTATACATTCTAGTTTATGGTGCGATCGCCCGAAGCCCTAAGCTTTCTATCTCTGGCTGTCCCCGCGCCGCTTGTGTTGGCAGGTACAAAAAACCTCCAATCTGCCACCGATACGGAATTTATTTTTCTTCTAATTCGTCTTCTAACGAGCGGCTTAATAATCTTTTCGATAGATTAGCCAGAGGGTAGCCCGGGCCCACATATTTTTCTACCAGCATCAATAACTCGCTTTCGCCAAAAGGTTTGGTGTAGAAGTCTGTAGCTCCTGCCATGCGGGCTTTAACGCGGTCGATAAATCCGTCGATGCCCGTCAGCATGACGATCGGCGTCTGCCGGAAAGCGCTAGAATTTCGCAGCATAGCGCAAATTTCGTAGCCGTCGAGTTCCGGCATGGCGATGTCGCACAAAATTAAATCGGGTTTGAGTTGAAAAACCAAACTCAAGGCTTCGAGGGGATTGCCGATCGCAGTAGCTTCGTAACCGTGTTCGTTTAAAATTGACTCGACTGTTTTGCGAATAATTTTGTCGTCGTCAATACAGACAACTCTAGGAACCTTAGTTTCTGGAGACGACCATTCTTTTTTGTTGTTTGCCGGGGCAACAGATGGCTCGTAAAATACTTGCACCAATCCCTGCTGCACGAAGGGGTAAATCGCCTTAGCAACAGTGAGCACATCTCGGTTTAGGTAGCGCGCCATTTGGCGGATCGAAGTGTGACCGTCGGCCCAGCGTCTGAGAGTATTAAAGGTATTGACAGGCAGCGCGACTCGCAGCTCGGAGGCGTCTGAAATCACCGGGCATTGGTTGGGCGACTGAATGTGAGGGTGAAACTGCTTCCACTGCTGCACCTGTTTGACAATCTTCGCCAGCAGCGAGCTAATTTCTAAGCTGGTCAGTTGAGGAGCCAAAGCTGGGCCCATTTCAAAAGTAAAGGAACCCTGGTGCAGACTGAGCAAGTCAAATAGGGTTTCGTGGATCATGCTGTGGATGATGTTGCGCCCTTGAGCTGGGGTGAGGATGTGGTTTTCTAGCAGCGCCCACAGGTAGCCGTATTCTGGGGCATTGGTAGATGCCATATAGGGAACTTGGATTTTGTCGAGGGCGGTGTCTGCTTTGTAGCGCCGCAGGTAGTCGCGCAAGCGAAACAAACTACCCGCACTCTGGGTAGCGTAAATAATCTGACCGTTGAAGCAGAAGACATACCAGGATTGTCCTGCAAGGGAGCGCTGGGTAGGTTGAGTACCCGTGCTACTGCCGGTGGAGTTGTAGGCCTCTACGAACAGTTCTCCGGTACGCTGACCTAACTCAATCAATTGCAGGATGCTGCGGATGTCAATTTCACTCAAATTTCCCTGCATGCAGCTAAAGTGTCCTCTTTAAAACCGTTGGCGTCTGAGCTCTGAAAGACTGTGTACTGGTGCAAGTATTGACTTGAGTTTCCGTCAATAATTCACGCGCTGATGCCGGTGATTCCACAATTGGGAATTGACGAAAGGGCTCGCGGCAAGTGGCGGGCGAGTCTGTCGCGCTACCAGTTCACAAGCTGAAACCGCGAAACTCGCGGCATTCTCCAAGTGTAGAGTGTCACCTTGTATTCCTACCGTCGTCTACACTCCTAGAATCCACATCCCACAATTGTCCGGGTTCTTCGAGTGTGCCACGCTGGGATTCCCGACTGCTTCTCGTCTTGGAGGGCAAGAATTTTAACGTTTACCGTGCGCTGTTGGTTTTTTCGGTTGAGTTTTCTGTCTTAAATCCTAAAATCACGTGCATTGACACTCCCCATACATGAATGCGGGGGATTTTTGAATCTATGGGAGTCCACTGACTTTACCCTCATCAAGCTTCACTGCGGTCTGCCCGACGGCTGAATATTCACGCTGCATCACAACTTGCGCCGCTGCTAGATATCGATTAGTTTCATCAGAAAAATGGGTAGAAACCCCGTCCTTTTAGGACGGCTTTACATTTTTGATTGACTACCGCCTTGGGACTGGTTGGCTCGGTGTGCTTTTGTGTTGCACTTTCAACGGGACAATTACCGCCTCAAACTTAAGAGCCCTGTACGCATAGTATTTTGCACGGGTTGTGCCTCCCATTTCTGGGGTAATGTTAGCTTCGACAATGTTTCGAGAGCTTGTTAGACCTGCAACACTGTTGAGCGTGACCTTAGAACTGTTTAATTGCAGATGACAGAGCAGGGGACTAGCTACGCATCCACAGGGTGTCGTGACTCTCAAAACGTAGGCAATTAAGCCTTAGTCTGGTCAGTATGGCTTGCCAGATTTCTCGCGACCAAGCCCCGTGTCTTTAGACCGGGGTTACTGATACCCGCACGTTTGACACTTGCGGACAGGTTCTGACAACTCTATTTTTCCCGTATGTGTCTGACAATTTGGACAACTTTGGCTTGTTATGTTGGCTTCTACTTTGGCAAAATAGACCTCTGGCATAAACCATACATGAGCCAAAATACTAAGAAACTGTCGAAACCCGGCATCAAGAGTATGTTTGCATAGCATTCCGGCTGACATTGCTTTTAGATTCAAATCTTCGGCAAATATCATTAGAGCGCTGTCGCACAAGTGATGAGCAGTTTTGAAATGAAAATCTTTTCGAGCGTTTGAGATGGATTCGTGATGTCTGGCAATTCTAGGTTGGAGCCGTTGCGATTCTCTATAACCTCTAGTTTTAGGTTTTAATTGACGTTGCAGCGATTTCAGCTTGCGCTGTCCATCCACCAAGAATCGAGGTCTAGCCACCAACTCACTCTCAGACTTTGCCAGAAAGTGTAGCAGTCCTAAATCAATCCCAACCCCACCAGCAGAGGGAGTAGGTTGAGGAACTTCTACAAATGTTTGAAATGCGAGCGTGGCATCATAGAAGCCAGAAGCCCATTTCACAACCCTAACTTGCTTTAGTTCGCAGCCGAATGGGAATGGGCGAGATAAACGCATCTTGACCCAGCCAATTTTAGGTAGGTTTACCCTATCTGCTTTGACTGGCATTTTGTTGAGTTGTGCATACAATAATGAGCGCATCCGTTTTTTGAACCGGGGGAAGCCGCGACCTCGCTCCCACATTGCTACAAATGATGCTTCTAGGGTTCTAAGAACCTGTTGCATTATATGAGTATGCGGAATTTTGAGGTTTGGATTAGTCTCTTTTGCTGCTGCAAGCGACTTGCATTGGCTGTAGAAAGTGGGTTTAGGTGCATTAGCAGGCAAAATATATTCCTGCTTTAAACTGCAAGCATTCACACTGCACCTACGAGAATTGACCCAATCTTTGCGTTCCCGCAAAGCAAAGTTGTACGCCTTGTGGCAAATCATTAGCCATTGTTCAAAAGCTTTTGACCGGTCAGGCGTTGGGTCTAATTTGTACTCGTAGGTTAGTGTTTGCATAGGTGGATCATAGCGCTGAACAAACAAGTATGTATCTATTCAGGGCGGTTTTAAACCGCTGCCGACTGCATCCTCATACCTGAAGTCAGGGGCTTGCGTGTGGTTCTTGGCTGATTCCCCTATTCTAAGGTAGCGCGGTTCAAATCCCTAGTACGCCTGCCGATGGCGCGCGCTTGGGGCTAGATCGCGATCGGCGAGCAACTAAAGGCTGGTAAAATCAATAGAAAAAGTTTTTGACTGACTAACCTTTTTCGGCTTTAGGCTATGGTAGTCCTCGCAGTTTTGCTAGTCTTTAATTAAGCGGCATTGATACTGCTCTCCCATTCGTCCAGAAACTGGGCAGCGGCAGTGCTTTCTGCACGCTCCCCCGTGAGGCAGTGCTGTGCATGAGTGCTGCTAAAGTTGGGAAAGGATGCTATCCCCCGATCGGGCAAACGACACCAAAGAGAGGACTATTAGTGTGCTGTATCTAGCGGAAGTACAAAAACAGAGAAGCGGCTTTGGTCTCGGTGGCGGTAAGGCTGAACTGAAACTGCTAGCTTGTCAGCGGGGCGAACACAATTGGAGCGCCGTACCAGGCGATGACGTGATCCCAGTTGAGGAAGCAAATAAGTTTAACGACGGCACGCTGGTGCTGGTGGAGTTGAGCGCTAGCAAGCAAGTGCAGCGGATTCAGGAGGCCGCCCGCCAGTTGGTGAGCATTCTGCAAAATTTCTCGCGCTTGCAGGACAAGTTTAAGGATAAGGAAGAGGAAATTGAACAGTGGAAGGCTTCTCTGACGTTTTCGAGTCAGGAACTCAATCGCCGGGAAATGGAAATGCAAGCCCGCGAAGAGCAGTTGGCTCAAATGGAAGACGAATTGGAGCGGCTGGAGGCTCAGCGCTCGGAAATTGAAAATACTCGAGATGAAGCTCACCGACTGCGAGCAGAGGTCGATCGCAGCCGCATGGAAATTGAGACGGCTTGGGAACAGTTGCGGGGCGAGCAGCAGCGGGTGGCCCAGCAGCAGTCTCAGGCACCGCAGGGGGCGGTGGTTGACGAGCAGCAGATTCAGAGGATTCAGGAGTTGACGATCAAGCTGGGAGGGGCAATTTCTTCGGCTCAAGGGGTGCGGGAACAACTGAATCAGTCTTTTGGTGCGGTGGGGGCTCAGCAGGCAATTCTGGATCAGCACTGGCAGCAGTTGGAGCAAAAACGGGCAAACGCTCAACAGCAGCAAGAAGAAGTCGATCGACAAAATCAAAGCCTCCAAAACCGCTGGCAGGAGTGGTATCAATCCCAAGATGCTTTGGCGCAAGCTCGGGCGGCTCTTAAAGGGCAGCAAAGTACCCTCAGCGCTAAGCAAGAGCAGGCTCAGTCGGTGTCTTTGCAGGTGCGGGCTGTTGAGGATCTTTACCAGCAACTTTCCAGGCTCGCATCTGCTTCGGGTGCTGCGAGTACAGAGCAAGTAGATGTGTCAGCTCTGGAGAAGATGCCTGTTGAGGAGTTGCAGGGGCTGGTGCAACACCTGCAACAGGATTTGGAAAAGGTGTTCCGGTTTGTTAACGATCAAGAGGAGGAGTTGACTCTGCAGCGGGAGACAATTGAGGAGCTACAAGAGAAAATTCAAGCGGCTTCCGAGTACGATCGCATGGCTTTGGAAAATGAAATGGCAGATGAACTCGAAAGTTATCAGATGTTGAACGAAACTCTGGTGGGACAGCGCCTCCGGTTGCAGGAACGGGAAGATGTTTTGAAGCAGCATCAGGCGGTGCTGTGGCGCCGCTTGGGCACTGCCAATGCTCCTAAACAAGAGCGAGCAGATATTGATTTGGGGCCGATCGTCGGACAGCTCAATGCTCAGCGGCAGCAGCAGGCCCAAGAATTGCAAAGGCTGGAAAACGAAATTCAGCAGGTGCGGGATGCAGCATCTCAAACTGAGGCAAATGTCAACCGCCAAAATGGGGAAAGTGAGGCAAAACGCTACGAACTCAAGCAGTTAGAGCAGAATTTGTTCAACCAGAAAGGTGCTGTGGCGGAACTCTGGGGCCGGGTGAATGTTTATCAAGAAATGTTGCAGCCGGTGCAGGATAATTTGAAGGGGCTGCGCCAAAAGCTGGAAGCGGTGGCGGCGGAGCTCGATCGCGTGCAGGAGACTGGAGAGCAGCAAGAGCGGGTGGTTTCTGAGCTGCGGCAAGTGCTTTCGGGTTTGATGACAGCTTAAAATTTAATATCTAAAATTATCCAAGGGTTTTCGACTCGGGCGATCGCTCCTCCAGGAAATGGATCGGTTTGCGATCGGTTGGGGGCTGGGATTAAGCTGGTTAGTTTTTCTACGCTTTCAAAGCTGGGTGCTGAGGGCAATATTTGTTGCAGTAGCTGCCGCATTGCCCGTCGCTGCAATGCAAGGGGTGCTTCGCGCAAAATCGGGCGGCTTAACTTGACGGGAAGTTGAAAATTCACCTGCGGGCTGTCTGGAATTGGAGATATTGCTCGCTGTAGCAAGTCGCTGGCTGCAAGTTCGAGATATTCTACGTCGGCGCGGAGGAGTTCGGCTGTTTGAGCTAGCGCTTGTTGGGCTTTTGGGTTGAAATGAGTTTCTAAATAAGGCAATAATTCCGATCGAATGCGGTTGCGGGTATATTGCAAGTCTTGATTTGTGGAATCTTCCCAAATTGGTAGTTTTTGCTCTTGACAAAATTGACCTGTTTGCGATCGGGTTATTTCCAGCAAAGGACGAACTAAATAGATTTTAGATTTTAGATTTTGGATTTTCGATTGGGGATTTTCGCCGGAATTGCCCAATCTACCGATTTTAGATTTTGGATTTTGGATTTTCGATTGAGGATGTTCATCCTGATTTTCCAATCTAAAATCGGCAGATATTTGGGAGTTGGGATTTTCCCCGGAATTCCTCAATCTACCGATTTTAGATTTGAGATTTTGGATTTTCGATTGAGGATGTTCATCCTGATTTTCCAATCTAAAATCGGCAGATATTTGGGAGTTGGGATTTTCGCCGGAATTGCCCAATCTAAAATCGGCAGATATTTGGGAGTTGGGATTTTCGCCGGAATTGCCCAATCTAAAATCTAAAATCGGCAATCGAAAATCGGCGAGGGGCCGCGTCCAGGTGAGGGCTGAAAGTCCGTCGGCACCGCTGCCGCGAATCAGGTTGTAGAGGAGAGTTTCAGCGCGATCGCTGGCTGTGTGACCTGTAACAATGTAGGGGTAGTTGTGGGCGATCGCAATTTCGGTTAAAGCTTGATATCGCCACTGTCTGGCGGCTGCTTCTGTTTTGGGAATGTGCAAAGCAGTTTGCAAATAGTAAGATATTCCCCAGCTTTTAGCTAAATTTTCTACATGATTTGCGTTAGCTTCCGAGTCCGAACGCCAACGGTGATCGCAGTGAGCAATTGCTAGGTTCCAGCCCCATTTTGGCTGCAAATCTAGCAGTAATTTAATCGAGCACAGAGAATCTTGTCCCCCGGATACTGCTACTAACAATCGCTGATTTGAGGGCAATATTTGTCGCTGCAGCAGCGTCCGGTGCAGTTGAGCGTGAAGGTGCGTCCAATTGGAAGATTCAGCCATGAGGGCAGTTTTTGATTGAGAACGGGAAATCATTAGTCATTAGTATGAAGGATGCAGTTTTATTCTCCTCAACTCAAAACTCTCAACTTAAGACTCAAAACAATTTCCCTTCCCCTTTCCCTCTCCCCTAAGTAGCAGCTTAGCTCCACATTCCTAGACTGTAGGGGTGGTTGTCTGGATACCTAGAATTAGGATATTTATTACTTATTTGTGTTGATTCGCTGACTGTTAGTTCATCATTTGTATCTGTTTGCTCTGAGCTATTTTCACTGTAGTTTTGGGCGGTGTCAGATGCTTCGGGGGCGGCAGGAAGGGCTTTTTGTTCTGTTACCTCAGATTCGAGCGGGCAAAACTCCAGACGCATCCTAAGTTTGCCTTTTGTCCAGGCTTTTCCGGCACTTAACACCTCGCAATCCATGCCATCTGAGAATAATTTTTCTTCTACCAATTTTGACTGCATAATGGTCATAAATTCGCTGACTTTGAATGTACATTGATACATCAAAGCGCTGGCAGGAGCAGACAAAACATCGTCTTCTTGGAGAAATATTTGCGATTCGTCCATATCAATTGTCATTTTAATGAAGGAAGAAGGAAGAAGGAAGAAGGAAGAAGTAAGAAGGAAGAAGGAAGAAGGAAGAAGGAAGAAGGAAGAAGTAAGAAGGAAGAAGTAAGAAGGAAGAAGGAAGAGGGGAGAGGGAGTCAAGTTTTACAATCTCGCTGGTTGAGTAAGGTGGGGATTGCCCACCCTAAGACCGGAGATGATATTAATCCCTATTGTTTGATTTATACTCTTCTTCTGTGGCTGGTTGGTCGATCGGGAATTAGAAAAACCAACCGTAGGAATGTAAACCTTTGCCTAACAAATTGACGCCTAGATAGCAAATCCAAACTACCACAAAACCTGTGGCGGCTAAAATTGCTGGGCTTCTTCCCTGCCAGCCGCGCGTAATGCGGGCGTGGAGGTAGGCAGCAAACACCAACCAAGTAATTAGCGCCCAAGTTTCTTTCGGGTCCCAACTCCAGTAAGATCCCCAAGCTTCGTTAGCCCAAACTGCACCGGCAATAATGCCAACAGTCAGTAAGGGGAATCCTAAACCGATGATGCGATAGCTAATGTTATCAAGAGTTTCTGCTAGATTCAAGCGCTGGGGCGAGAGAAGTTCTGCGGTTTGAGTTTGGGCGGTTGATGGAGTTTGAACTGTTGCTAATTCGAGCACTGCGGTGGTGCCTAAACCGTTATTGTTGGAGTTGAAAGATGGTTCGCTGAAAGCTAACGCGCTGTCGGCGCTGGTTTCGATGGTTTGAGGCTCGAGGTTTTGAGGGCGTTGGATGCGGTAGTTGCCGTTGCGGTTGCTGTTGGTGCCGAAGGAACTACCGGTGAGTTCGATTTTTTGGCCGCGGGTGACGATTAAAAAGGCGATCGCCAGTAGTGCTCCTACCATTAAAGTTGAGTAACTGAGCATCATGACGCTAACGTGCATCATCAGCCAGTTTGATTTGAGGGCGGGTACTAGGGGCTCTGCTGATTGCATGGTTGCGGGCAGAGTCAGGGCTGCAAAGGCGGAAATTGCCATTGCTACGGGGGATGTTGCTACTCCTACCAAGCGGGAACGGCTCATGTTTTCCGCAACTAGGTGGATGGCGGTGATTCCCCAAACTAGGAAAAATAGGGATTCGTAGAGATTGCTAAGAGGGAAGTAGCCGGCTTCTATCCATCGAGAACCGAGTAAAGCGACGATGGAGAGGTTAGCTACGGCCATTCCGGCGGTTCCCAAGGCTGACAGGTAGGGAATGCCGGGAAATGCTGCGCCAACCCAGTAAACGAGCATTGTCGCGAACAAAACGGCAAAGGAGATGTTGTCCAGCCAGTTCTGGAGTACAACCAGATCCATAAAAATTACTCCGGTAAAGTTTTTACTTTTTTTTGCTAACTAGATCGATCGTACTGGGGTTGGGCAGTTTTGGGTTTGGGATTTTAAATTTTTGTGGCAATTCTGAGTTGTTGGCGGTTGTTGAGGTGCCCGCGGGCGATCGACCCGAAGAGGCCAATAAATACGTGAAACGCTCTCCCCCTGGACTTCATGAGTTCTGGGGCGGTATTTGGTGCATCCGCTGTTGCTGAGAGGAGGTTAAGCGTTTTATCGGGGCGGGTATTCTTCTGGCGGCGCAGAAGCTGATTGAAGATGGTGGGAGATGTTTTAGGCGATCGGGCTTTGCTTAAACTTACAGATGATTGCAGGTTGTAGATTAGTAATGGGAAACGAGGAAAATCCATGCGGAGACAACAATACCGTGATTAGAAGTCAAGCATCAGTCGGCGGTTTCTTGGACGATCTGACCCAGTTTTATGCTGAGCAATCCCTAGATAATTTAGTATAAAATACAGTTTCTTCCGTTGCCATTAGTTCCGATAGCCAGACTATCGCTGAAGGAAGTTGGAAGATAATCAGGCTGTGGCGTTTGATTAGCGTGCAACTGCTTCGCACATTTGAGGGGCATACGGTAGTTTCCTCTTTCTCCTCTAATTTTTACTCCCTGAATTATGGCGCCCGCGATTTAATTGCGAGTCAAACCTGGTTCCGCTAATTCATCTTTTTTAATCTGTTGCCACTCCAATTAGTTGAATTCACGGACAAACAATGTTTAGACAATAAAAAATGTATAAACCTTGGTTTATCCACTTCGATCGTAACTTTTAGACTTCCCGACCTCGGTGTATTGGAGCGTTGTCTTGTACGATTAATCGCTCGTCCCATCTGAGCAGCTTAAGAGAGCTTTTTGCTCCATAATTTTGAGCTAAGTTCTTCGATGAAGAAATTTGGAACGGAAACTCCCCAGAACCAATTTTGTGCAAAGCAGGAGATGTGCTGTTTTTCCGCAGTGAACTTTGGCACTCCGGCGGCAAAAATACAACAGTCGATCGAAGTCGCTATATGCTGCAAGTGCATTATTCCCACCGCGACATCGCACAGAAATTTTCGCCTCGATCGTGACAGTTCAATCCCGAAATTCTCGTTACCGTTACTGAACGGCAATTCCGGTTTTTAGGCAAACATCCTCAGTCAAATTACGGTTGAAATATATTATGAATTTTGTTTGAGGCGCGATCGACAAATAAACGGGAACTGTCATATTTTTTTTAGATTTGGAGTTTGGGATTTGAGATTATTCTCCATTCTAGCTCCCTGCGAATCTCCGAATATATCGAGCAATCCGAATCCAAAATCCCAAATCTAAAATCGCCTAAGATTGACCGTCTCGGCGGCCGAGCTCGTACACGCCGCCGCCAATACAGGCGATCGTACCCATAGATACCGCCCAACCAGTGCCCAGAGACAATTCGACGCCCCAATTGCACAATCCGCCCACAATCAAAAAGGGCAGAATGCTCAACAGCGAAGCGTAAAAGGCATTTTGAGATTCTCTCGCTTGGCGGGTTCTTTCAAACTCAGCTTCCGAGGTGTAGAGGGATCTCTCGGCAAAATTCATCCAGCGGTTGAGTTGCAGCATCACCCATTCGCTGAGGGGCGACAGACCCCAGTACAGGGCCAAAGACCACAAAGACGCACCGGCGATCGCAGTTGCATTAAGGGCAAAACTAAAGGGAAAAATTTCAGTAAGCATTGCTTGATGTGTGTTATGAATTTGAGATTTCAGACGGCATCCAAAATCTCCTAACTAACTATAGTGTCAAATTTTAACCTATCTATTATTAACACTTACAGCCCTTTAGCCTGCATTTTCTAGAGTATTTCTAGATTTTTAACGAGTTTAAGTTGTTTTAGCCGTTGAGATTGCTTAGCTTGAGCCTCTAACTTTCTAGACAGTTTCTAGCTTAACAGGTTGGTTCACAATCTTATTAGCGCTAATCATTAGCTCTAATAATTAGCGCTAATACAGAGAGGTAAGCTATCTCCCAGGAGAGTTTAAGGTAGATTCTGGTTAGTAGAGCGATATTTGCGTTTACTCACAAGGCCTCAGTTCAAAAACGTAAAAAATTACCCTAAACACCAAAAAAAATAGAGCAAATCAGTTTGCTCTACTCTGTCTAGCTATTTTGCTGTTTGAAATCTCGGCTCTTCATTATATAACCCATTTGGGATCTCTAAGAGACTGGACGATCGCGGGATACTAGATGCGATCGCCACCTGACGATCGAATTAATTGTTAATACTTTAGTTGCTCGCAGAAGATTTAAATGAGGTAAAATGCCATACTCAAGTAGTTTAACAGATAAAGAGCGGTTCATTATCGAACCTCTACTACCCGTTCAAAAGAAAACGCTTACCGCCAATTTGGAGCAAAAGACAGATATTGGCTGGAATATTTTATCAACTCAAAAATGGTTGTAATTGGGGTGATTTACCAAAAACTTTCCTCCTTATTTTAGAGTTTATTGGCATTATAAACCAGTGGCGAAAAGAAGGGGTAATAGAGGAAATAAGGTCGAAATTGCACAGTCAGGTGCGCGAACAAGTCAAAAAACACCTTAACGCAAAAAATGGCGCATTCAGACGATCTGCAAAAAATGCCTCAATTAGTTTTCATTTTGGCCGAATGTCAACATCAGAGGCAGGTTGTGCTTGAATCTATTATTTAATAATGTGCGATCGGGATGACAGGATTTGAACCTGCGACATCCTGCTCCCAAAGCAGGCGCGCTACCAAGCTGCGCTACATCCCGGTGTGATAGTTAGCTACCCTTTAACAATTAACTCACAAAACCGCCCGCTTGTCAAGCTTTTTTAAATATTTAGCTCTCAATGCAGCTAAGGCGAAGTTTTTTTCAGGTTGTGCGGTTTGACCCTGCCCAAAAACGGATACCGTGCCACGTACTCCTGTCGTGGAGAGATCAAAATTTTGCACCCTAGTTCAAGCTCCCAGATTCATCTGTGGAGTAAATCTCAAATTGTTCGACTGAGCGCGACTCGATCGATCGCCCAACGTCTCCCCAAAGTCTAACGCCGAAGTCTCAAATCTTAAATCGACTGACAATACTTGCACAGCTTCATAACTGCCCTGCTCTCGGGATACGTCCAAGCGCAACTGACAGCAGCGCACAGGTGCAGTCGGTGTTGAAAGCGTCAATATTTTATTGTATTTCCTCAACAAATCAACGCCGACCTGCACCTCTGGTCTAATCTGGATACCAAAACATACCTTTAATCCCCTCCGGATCGGACATAAAGCCCAAATTGCGGTAAAAATCCACCACTTGAGGGTCAGCAAATAAGGTAATGTTGCTGATATCTTCACTGCGGAGTTTTTTAATGATGTATTTCATCAGCGCCTTGCCCATGCCTTTGCCCTGGTAATCAGGATGAACTACCACATCCCAAAGCGTGGCATTAAAAGCATGGTCTGAAGTCGCTCTGGCGAAACCCACCAGCCGTCGCTGGCTGCCCCGCATCTCCCACATAGAGACGACTAGGAAGCTGTGCTGAATAGCTTTTTTGACTTTACGCAGGGGACGGCGGGACCAACCCACTGCATTACAAAGTTCTTCGAGTTCGTAGAGGTCAATGTCCCGATCGCAACTGAAAAAGATGCGAGCGTTGCCGCTGGCGGGTTTGCGAAACGTTGGGGAAAGCGGATCGGCTAACCCAACAGCCACATCTTCCTCAAATTCCACTGTTTGGGGTACAGAGGCAGACTCAGAACTACTAAATAAGTTTTTCCAAAAACCCATGCAGGCGCGGTTAAGGTAGTAGAAGTTGGACGACGAGAAAGAGAACCCGACAGATAAACCCCCACTCCGATCGGCGTGGGATGAATTGCCGGTAGCCTCTTGAGGAACAGTTTACGGTACACTCATCTTACGCCGAAAACAGGGATTTGTCGTCCAACATTGAGTCTGCGCTTTTTTGATTCTCGTCAAGTTTCGTAGAACTGTTCTGCTAGCCAGTGCCAGGACAACCCGCTCTTAAGGTAAAATTGGTTGCCGAACCAGGACAGAGGCATTTTTGGAATTGCTTCTGTTGAGTGCCGCCGATCGCGCCGGAACTTATACGCTGGGTGGGAAATACACTGGAATAGCACAACCGTGAAATTCTCGTGATAGCTTCCCAGACAGATTTGACCGCTGGTTTGAGTTCGGAAGCGGGCACAATTTAAGTCGAATCCTCAAATTGAAAATCTGATTGCCATCAGGCATGGGAGAGCAAGACTCGCATAGCCAAATACTTCGCTAAACTTGTCTCAACCCATTCGTTGCCACAAGTTATGTGTGGAAAGTCTCACTCGGCAATCTGAATTAATTGGAGTATCCTACTATGTTTGCCCTGTAAGCGATCGCTCAAATTGAATAACAGTGAAGCTAACTCGATCGCTAAACACGCAGGATTTAGACGGTTTGCATTCAACATGGCACGCTTGCCTTCGGACTCTGATGTACGGTGAGGGCAAGCTTTCGGACTCGAAAGTGATTAATGAAATCAAGAAAGTTTTGACCGATCGCGTCAAGAAACAACCCGATTTGTAAAGGATGAATCAATTGTCTAGCAGGATGTATCAAAACGCCTTGATTGACCTAAAAGATGCGTTTAATAAGTATCGTTCCGGAAAATCAGGTCATCCGACTTTTCCCAGTCGCCGAGACGGTCAATCGTTTACGCTAGATTCATCACACGGAAAGGTTGTGCTTGATGAGGTCAACACAATTAAAATTCCTAAACAGGGGACGTTTCTACTTCACGAACATGAAGGACTGTAGTTTTGTTTCTCAGACTTTTACTGTCTCAAAAGCAGGTAGTCTTTGGTTTGTTTCGCTCGGCATTGATGCGGAACATTTACCAGTCCGGCAATCCAAAGAATCGGTAGGTATTGATGTGGGAATCAAAACCTTTGCCACATTGTCTGACAATCAAGTTTTTGATGCCCCCAAACCATTAAAACAAGCCGAAACAAAGCTGGCTAGGTTACAGCGGAAGGCATCTAAACAGGTGAGGGGTTCCAATAACAAATCCAAAACTTACGCTCAGATTAGTCGCCTTCACGCACGAATCTCTTGCGTTTGTAAAGATTTTTGGCAACAGTTGACAGCTTATTTAGCTAAAACGTTCAAGCTGCTTAAAATTAAACACTTGAACGTGAAGGGTATGATGGCTAATCATAAACTCGCAGGCGCAATAGCAGACCCGGGATTTTATGAATTCAAACGTCAAATTGAGTATAAGTGCCAGATGTAGGGGGCGACAAAAGTGCTAATAAATCAATGGTTTCCTAGCTCCTTGACTTCCTCAAACTGCGGTAACAAGCAAGATATGCCACTTAATGCCAGGACTTATGATTGTTCATCCTGCAGTATGTCGATGGAGCGCGAACTCAATGCCAGTATCAATATTTTGAATTGGGAACCCTTGGCTTGAGGGGGATAGCCTACTTATCTTGGGATAGCCGACTACCCAACAGCGTAGGAAGTGAACGTCAACTAGCTTTGACGCTTGTTTGAGTAAGCTTTACGAAGCAGTCAATATCTAGTTTATCTCCCGCACCTTCTCCTCAATTATGGCTTCGGGTTTAAAACCATCTACACTAGAACTTCTCAAGCGCTTTAACAGAGCGTTTCCGCAGTTTTACGAGCAATTTGTCAGCAGCGAAATCCAACTGCAAAACCTCAAATTAGCTTACCAACTTTATAGAACTCGGCAAGCAGTCATCGAAATCCGAGCCGAAGGTAACAAAAGTGCCCTGCATTTTGCTTACCGGAACCAGTCTTTTCTACTGAGCGATATTTTTGGAGTGCTGGCGGCTTACGGACTGACAATTCACAGTCTGAGTCTGTACGGTCAAATTTACCCGCCGATGCTGGTATTTATCAAATTGGTAGTATCTCGCGGTGGCAAGGTACTGGCAGATAAAACAGCAGAAAACGTCTGTAGGGCGGTTCGAGAGGCCTTGGCGGGGCATTTTGAGGTTGAAGAGATGTTGGCGGTGGAATTTAATTTAGACGCGGGTTTGGAGGATGTGGCAACTGAATTCTACGTCGATCCGGTTTTCCACTTGCCAGCTCTGCTGATTGAAGCAGATAACCAGCCGGGACTTTTTTACAAAGTTATGTATGCCATCTGGCAAGAGGATTTGTTGGTGGTAAATGCTAATTTGCTGGTTTGGCGGGGGCGAACTCGCCTGATTCTCTACTTGTTGGGGCCCAATGAAAGTTTAATCCCCGAGTATCTGGGGCAGAAAATCGCTGAGGGAGTGCGACAAAGATTGCTGGGGGAGCGATTTTAAGGATAGCGCTTACCCTCAGAAACTCGGTTTTTGGTCAAGACCTCACTCCTGACAAAGTTAAACCAAGCCGATCGCCAGATCGAACTGCTGATACCTCTGTGTTGATTTCGGGATAAGATAAAATTATGGCAACCATCGACATCCTAGGGGTTCGGCACGCTTACGATTTGACGGCTCCGACTGCTACTTCCCCGGTTCTGGTATTTGTCCACGGCTGGCTGTTAAGCCGCTGCTACTGGCAACCTTTGACCGATCGCTTGGCACCAAACTATCAGTGCCTGACCTACGATTTGCGCGGGTTTGGCGATTCTCAATCTGACAGCGGCGGCGATCGCCGGCGTTGCGAACCGCTAAATTCCTGCTACACTCCCGCAGCTTACGCTCGCGATTTGGAAATTTTACTCAAAAAACTCGATATATCTTGTGCTTGGCTGGTGGGACACTCTCTGGGCGGTACGATCGCTCTTTGGGGAGCCAGTCAATTGTCCGATCGCATTAAAGGTGTCGTTTGCATCAATGCAGGCGGTGGCATCTATCTTAAGGAAGAATTCGAGCGGTTTCGATCGGTCGGCAAGCAGCTAGTGAAAATGCGTCCGCGCTGGCTGTCTCACTTGCCGTTAGCAGATTTCGTGTTTGCCCGCGATGCTGTGGCCAGCTCGATCGGCCGCTCCTGGGGACGGCAGCGCTTAAAAGATTTCGTGGCGGCTCATCCAGAGGCAGCTTTGGGGGCTTTGTTGGACTCCACCACAGAAGCGGAGATTCACCTCTTGCCGCAAATTGTGTCTCGACTCAAGCAGCCTGTTTATTTTATTGCCGGCACTAAAGACAAAATTATGGAACCAAAATACGTGCTGCATTTGGCTAGCTTTCACTGGATGTTCCAAGGTTGCGGCGAGAATGTCCTTCAGCTTCCCGATTGCGGGCATTTGGCAATGGTGGAACAGGCGGATGCAGTGGCTAGTTACCTGCAAAATATTCTGCAAGAACACACTTAAAGGGCATTGGGCAAAGCGAAGCCGAGCAATGGGGTATTTGGCAGAGATCCGGTTCGGGGAAGCGAAGCTACCCAAATTGAAAGTTACAAGTTAAAAGTTAAAACATTTTTCCCCGTTCATTCGCTCAACATCGATCCGTTAAATCAGTTGCACAATCCGTAAAATCCCGTACAGAATCCTTTGCTGAACTCACCGAAGCCTAAATCTGTTATGTTAATTTATAGATAACTCTGCCCGATCGCCATTAAGGACAGAGCTTCTGACTCGATAGTGGCAAATTGTCTAAATACTAATTCTGCTTAAATATCTGTGCGCGTTAACCTCACCGATCGGCAACAACACATCCTTTGGGCAACGGTTCGCCACTACATAGCTACAGCGGAACCCGTTGGCTCAAAAGCTTTGGCTGATGAATTCAACCTCAGCGTCAGCCCAGCTACAATTCGCAATGCGATGGGGACTCTTGAAAAAGCTGGACTGCTTTATCAGCCCCACACTTCGGCCGGACGAATCCCCTCTGACTCCGGCTACCGGATTTATGTAGACCAGTTGATTCAGCCGTCTGATACGCTGGCCCGCAAGGTGGAACAGGTACTAGACCAGCTCAATTGGTCGGACGGTCGCATGGACGCGGCACTCCGCGGCGCTGCTCAAATCCTGGCAACTATCAGCGGTTACATTGCCATGATCACCATACCGCAAACCAATATGGCTTGCTTGCGCCACTTGCAACTGGTGCAGCTAGAGCCGGGAAAGGTGATGCTGATCGTGGTGACGGATGCCTACGAAACTCAGTCGGTTTTGGTGCAGTTGCCGAGGGACGCAGAAGGTAACACGCCTGATGTCGAAATCGTCGATCGCGAATTGCAGATTTTGTCAAATTTTTTGAACGCCAAGTTGCGGGGACGATCGCTCTCGGAACTCTCGACGGTAGACTGGAGCGAGTTAGACCGGGACTTTGAACTGTACGCTGAGTGGATGGGAACCATGCTGACTGCTTTGAGCAGCCGCCAAAGAAATCCAACCTACACGCGGATTCTGATCGGCGGTTTGGCAGAAGCGCTGCGCTTGCCTGAGTTTTCGCAGTTGCAGCAAGTTCAAACCCTGGTGCAATTGCTCGAACAAGAGCAGGAACTGCTTTGGCCTTTGATTTTTGAATCGCCTGAGTTGGAGACGCCAGGGAAGCGGGTAACGGTACGTATTGGCTCGGAAAATTCCTTGGAACCAATTCGCGGCTGTACTCTGATTTCTTCGACTTACCGCCGGGGATCGGTGCCGGTGGGTAGTGTAGGGGTTTTGGGGCCGACGCGGATGGTTTACGAAAATGCGATCGCGGTGGTGGAAGCTGCGGCGGATTATTTGTCAGAAGCTATTGGCGGAAATCGAGTTAGTTTTCCTGATGGCGAGCGAGGGCGATCGGATAATCCCTTGTTAGATGCACCCTAATTTGATAGCCCCAAGCTTAACTGGCTTGGGGTTTTATTGTCTGTCCCGAACGCACTGCCAACCTTTTTAAACCGGGTTTTGTAACAAAAAACCTACGCTTTCATGCTCTTTTTGGGGCAAGAAACTAAAGCGATCGCGCTTCACGAGAGATTTTCGTCAAAAACCCGGTTTCTGCGCCCAGGATCGGTTCGGAAACTGGCAGGAGTTGCGGACGATCGACATGGACGGCGATCGGGGGAAAGAGATAGCGCTGGCGATCGATCGCGCATTCACAGAAAGTGGTCGCGGAGCGCCAGTCGAACGGCGGGTTTAGCGGCCCAACGGAGGAGTTTTGATGCAAACCAGGTGGGCCTCACCGGCTCTAGGGATCGCGGCTGCACAAAATGAATTGAGGACGCGGGAGCGACGATCGGGGGGCTCCCGAAGGCAGCAGAATGTCAAAATATTAAGACATTTTAGAGAGTTCGTCAAAAATATCTAAAAAAGATTAGTGTTGATATGAAAGCGATATTTCTTTTGGGAATAGCCCGGGTTAGACAATTGCACATAACTTGCAGTAAATTTGGCTTGATTGCTACTTCATAAAAAAGTTAACCGCTGAGTTAAGATCGAAACAAAATTTAGGGAATTTTATTTTAGCATTCAATGAAATCGACTGATAAAACTAAGAATACCTTTGCGATAACAACGCCTCTGTATTATGTAAACGATTTACCTCACGTTGGCAGCGCTTACACGACTATGGCTGCAGATGCCCTAGCCCGATTTGAGCGGCTGCGGGGCAAATCAGTTTTGCTGGTTACGGGGACGGACGAACACGGGCAGAAAATTCAGCGCACAGCCGAGAGTTTGGGACGATCGCCCCAAGCTCACTGCGATTTAGTGGTACCGGGGTTTGAGGCGCTTTGGGAGCAACTCAATATCCAGTACGATCGCTTCATCCGCACAACTTCGCGGCGCCACGAGTATATTGTCAAAGAATTTTTCCAGCGCGTCTGGAACTCCGGCGACATCTACTTGAACCAGCAACAAGGCTGGTACTGCGTCTCCTGCGAAGAGTTCAAAGATGAACGGGATTTGTTGCCGGGGAATCGGTGTTCCGTCCACACCAGCAAAGAAGTTGAGTGGCGGGACGAAGAAAACTACTTTTTCCGCCTGTCGCGGTATCAAGAGCAACTTCTCGCTTTGTACGCGGAACGTCCCGACTTCATGGCGCCGGAAAGCAGGCGCAACGAAGTGCTCAGCTTTGTCAACTCAGGACTGCAAGACTTTTCGATTTCTAGAGTGAATCTGGAATGGGGTCTGCCGGTGCCGGTTGACCCCAGTCACACCATTTACGTCTGGTTTGATGCTTTGCTGGGATACGTCACAGCCTTGCTAGATCCCGACAGCGACCCGACGTTAGAGAATGCTTTATCTAAATGGTGGCCGATAGACCTCCACTTGATCGGCAAAGATATTCTGCGCTTCCACGCAGTTTACTGGCCGGCAATGCTGATGTCAGCGGATCTGCCGATGCCGGGCCGCGTTTTCGCTCATGGGTTTTTGACCAAAGACGGCAAAAAAATGGGGAAAACGGAGGGCAATACTTTAAACCCAGTCGAATTGGTCAAGAAATACGGCGCTGATGCAGTGCGTTACTATTTCCTCAAAGAAATTGAGTTCGGAGAGGACGGCGATTTTAACGAAACTCGGTTTATCAATATATTGAATGCTGAACTAGCAAATGATTTGGGAAATTTGCTTAACCGCACCCTAAACATGGCTCGGAAATATTGCGGTGGCTGCGTGCCAAATGTTTTGGGAGAAAACTTGGACGGCGACAACCTTCTCAAGGGTATGAGCCTGGATTTGGGCGATCGAGTAGCGGGTTTTTACGAAGAGTTGGCTTTTAGCAAGGCTTGCGAAGCCGTGCTTGCATTAGTTCGAGCCGGCAACAAGTTTATTGACGTGCAAGCACCTTGGAGTTTGTACAAGCAGGGACAACTCGAAAGTGTCGAACAAGTGCTATATTCTGTTCTGGAATCTGTTAGACTAGCATCTTACCTTTTATCCCCCATTATTCCCAATATCAGCAACGCTATCTATCAACAGCTAGGTTTTTCAATTGACTTTAACGATCGGGTTACAGTTAACAGTTTAGCGATTTTTGCAGATCATGCTGCCTGGGGCGCTTTGCCTGCCAACCAAACTCTGGGAGAACCCCAACCTGTTTTTAAGCGGATCGAACTGCTGGAAACAGTAAATTCATAGTTGGCAGCCAGCGCTCGGGGTGCTATGACAGACTACGAATTAGCACTTATTTCCTTACCAATCTTTCATAAAAATTGAGGCATAACAATCATGTTGAATAGAATAGAAAGCAATGACCTTTTTACGCCGGAACAGGTTCTCGAAAATCGGGGTCGAGTAGCAATTTTTATTGACGGGTCTAACCTTTTTTATGCGGCTTTGCAGTTAGGAATTGAGATTGATTACACTAAGCTGCTGTGCCGTTTAACTGCGGGTTCGCGACTGCTGCGCTCTTTTTTCTACACTGGTGTCGATCGCACTAACGAGAAACAGCAGGGATTTTTGCTGTGGATGCGCCGCAACGGCTACCGCGTGATTTCTAAGGATTTGGTGCAGTTGCCGGACGGTTCTAAAAAGGCGAATTTGGATGTAGAAATTGCTGTGGATATGATGGCTTTGGTCGGTTCTTACGATACGGCGGTTCTGGTCAGCGGTGACGGCGATTTGGCTTATGCTGTAGATGCTGTGAGCTATCGCGGCGTGCGGGTTGAGGTGGTGAGTTTGCGATCGATGACAAGTGACAGTTTGATTAATGTAGCCGATCGCTATATCGATTTGGAAATGATTAAGGACGACATCCAAAAAACATCGCGCCCTAATTATGCTTACCGCCCTTTGTCGGGTCTGAGCTTGATGGAGGAACACGACGACAGATAGGGATTTGGTAATCGGTAATGGGTGATTGTTAATGGGTGATTGTTAATGGGTTGAATCATTGAAAATTAGAAGTTAAAAATTTAGACAAAGCATGACACATTTTTAATTTTTGATTAAGTGTTTTTCAATACCGAATTATCTATTACCAATTTCGCATTTCCCATTCCCAATTACCAATTGCCAATGATTAACCTCAAATCTCAAATTCCTAATATCAAATCCCCAAAATTAGTGCTGCTATTTTTACCAGCACTGATTTTGGGGATTGGTGCTTGTGCGGCTACGCAAGAGACTCAAAAAAACAAATTAGCTGAGGATATCAAAACTGCTCAACAGTCAAACAGCACTTTAATTTTGAACAAAGTAACTCTAGAACAAGCAAACGAAAAGGGCGAGACGTTCTGGAAAGTAAACTCGCAAAATGCAGTTTACAGCAAAGACCAAAAAATAGTTAACGTTCAGAAACCTGTGGGCAAATTGTTTCAAGACGGCAAAGAAATTTACGACATTCAGGGAGAAACTGGGCAGGTATTTCAGGAAGGAAATCAGGTTTTTCTGAAAGGTAACATAGTCGCTACTGACCTGAAAAATGGAGTGGTATTGCGCGGAAATGAGTTGGAGTGGCGGCCGAAAGAAGATGTTCTAGTTGTCCGCAACAATTTGACAGGAGAGAACAAACAGGTGACGGCTTCAGCGAAGGAAGCGCGGGTTTTCAGTAGGGCTAAGAGGATGGAGTTATTCGGATCTGTGGTGGCGAATGTTAAAGATCCGGTTTTGCAATTGCGAACCGAGCACTTAGTCTGGTTGCTGGATCGACAAAAGGTAAACAGCGACAAACCGACTCAAATTGACAGATACAAAGATAAAACAGTAACAGACAGGGGTTTTGCCGACCAAGTAGATGTAGACTTAAAAACCAAGATTGCGACGCTGACGAAAAACGCTCAGTTGATGCCATCAGACCCGCCGCTGCAAATAGAAAGCAGTTTGATGAGTTGGAATTTTCCGGCGCAATATGTGATATCGCCCGGGCCTGTAAAGGTTTTGCACCGGGTGGAAAAGGTGACGATGACTGGGGATACGGGGCGGGGAGATTTAGAGAAAAAAATCTTTTATTTGACGGGAAATGTGGTAGGAATTGGGGAAAAACGTCAAGCTCAATTAAATACCGATCGAGTAACTTGGTATTTAACTAATCAGACTTTCGACGCGGAAGGAAATGTGGTATACCGGCAACTAAATCCGGTGTTTAATTTGACTGGGCCGAGGGCGGCGGGAGAGTTGAAAAATCAAACTGTGATTGTCAAAGGCGACGGTGGCGGCGGTCAAGTGGTTACGGAATTTGTACCGGATGAGAATAAGGCTACTTTGAGAAAGTAAATAGGTTTTCCCGTATCTAAATTGTATTTTTCGGGCGGGCGGGACGCCCACCCCACAATAATTTGAGCAAACTTGACTTTACAATTTAGATGGGCCTTAGCTTCGGATTGCAAAAATTCGGTTTTTGGATTTTTTACCGCTGATGTGGGTAGATGAACGCAGATATAATGAAGATTAGATTGAGTAAGGAGCGGTTGGGATGACAGCAACTTTAGAAAAGTTAGAAAAGCTCGATGAACCTATCTTAATTGACGAAATGAGCTGGAGAGAGTTTAAGGCTGTTGAACAGTTGCTCTCACGTCCGGGGGTGAGGCTGTCGTTTTTAGATGGGGTATTAGAGATTAGACGTATGCCGGGAAGAAAGCATGAAACTGCGAAACAGCGGATTTCAACGCTGGTGGATTTGTATTTGGAATCCGCAGGAATTGATTTTACTCCAACGGGCTCGGTGACTCTGGAAAGTGAAACTGGAAGGGTGAAGCGAGAAGCGGATTTGTCTTACGAATTGGGAGCTAACCGAGAATTTCCTGATTTGGCGGTGGAAGTGGTGGTGACTAGCGGCGGTATTAACAAACTGGAAGCTTACAAACGCCTAGAAATTCCTGAAGTTTGGTTTTGGGAAAATGGTAGGCTGCGTTTGTATTCGTTGGGGGAAGATGGATATGCAGAGGTCGATCGCTCCCAACTTCTGCCAGATTTAGATATTGTACTATTGGCGCGGTGTGTTAGTATTGAAAATCACCTTCAGGCAATGCGCGAATTTAGACAAGCGATTCAAAGTTCTTAGAGGCTTGTTTTGAAAAACGACAAATCACAATCAAAAGCTATTCACCGCCACACTCGCCTCAAATTCAGCACAAATCCGGGCAGTACGTCTTCGCCCGATAACTCTACAGGATCGAGCAATATTTCCACTTCTGCCTGCTGTCTGTAAATCTCTACCCGCCGATTTTGCGGGTCAATCAACCAACCCAATCTAGCACCATTTTCCCTATATTCTCGCATCTTCTCTTGGAGGGTTGAGAGAGAATCCGAGGCCGAGCGCAACTCTACTAGAAAGTCGGGACAAAGGGGAACAAAGCCTTTTCTTTCTTTTGCAGTTAATGCTTCCCAACGAGTGCGACTCACCCAGGAAGCGTCGGGAGAACGGTGAGCACCGTTGGGAAGGATGAATCCGGTAGAAGAGTCAAAACCTTCTCCTAAATCCTCGTGTACTTCGCACCAGTTGCCGAGTTGTGCGCTGATGCTGAGGTTGCGGCTGCCTGATTCTCCTCCTGTGGGTGGATTCACAATTAATTCTCCTTCTGCGGTTCTCTCTAATCTCAAGTCGGGATTTGCCAATGCTAGGGCCTCGAATTGCTCGCTACTGACAAGAAGCGCGATCGCATTTGGCAATTCTAGAGATATTGTTTCTGGTTGACTAAAGGTTTGTACCATAGGAATTTCGCTGGAAATTTAACGCCAAACTCGCCTTAAATTTAACACAAATCCCGGCAATACATCTTCGCCGGACAACTCGGCTGGATTGATTAATATTTCTACTTCTGCTTGTTGTCTATAAATTTCTACCCGTTGGTTTTGCGGGTCAATTAACCAGCCCAATCTCGCGCCGTTGTCCATATATTCCCGCATCTTTGTTTGGAGGGTGGAGAGACTGTCAGATGCCGATCGCAATTCTACTACAAAGTCGGGACACAGGGGAACGAAGCCTTTTCGCTGTTTTGGTGTCAAGGCTTCGAGGCGTTCTCGACTCACCCAGGAAGCGTCGGGAGAACGGTTAGCACCGTTAGGAAGGATGAATCCTCCCGAAGAGTCAAAACCCGATCCTAAATCCTCGTTGTCATCGCACCAGCGAGCAAGTTGCCCGGTAATGTTGAAATTCCTTTCGCTGGATTCTCCTCCTGTGGGTGGATTCACTATTAATTCTCCTTCTGCGGTTCTCTCTAATCTCAAGTCGGGATTTGTCAATGCTAGGGCCTCGAATTGCTCGCCGGTGACAAGCAGGGCGATCGCATTTGGCAATTCTATAGATATGGTTTCTGGTTGAGTAATTGTTTGTACCATATTTAATTACAGGTTTTTTTATGTAGAAACTGGCAACAATAAAAGAGTTAAATACGGTATTGTGTATGGTGCGTCGCTGCGAGATTTTCAAGCTGATTCGCAGATTATCGATAGCGACGCACCTTACGGTATCTCTCTTAGAGGGCTGGTTTACGAGATTGTGGTTTTTAGGCAATTATTGTCGGTGAAACCCGCCCCTAGAAATTTTTGACAATCGTGCAATATATAGCCTTTCTCAGGTAGATGAGGTATGAGTATTAATTGGTAATCGGAGTTGATGGCGGTGCTTACCTCACTTATA